>JACCRK010000207.1 GCA_013813565.1 Herpetosiphonaceae bacterium | reverse complement strand
GTCTGGATCCAGTTCGATCGGAACCGATCGCCCGTCCAGACCCGCAGATCAAACGAATACCCATAATCAAGCAGCACCTCGGGGATGCCATTCGCATCCAGATCGGTGAGCAGCAGGGTCGTGGTGGTGTATGGCAAAGAGCCAGGATAGGCTGGGTAATCCAGCGCGCCAAGCGGGTAGGGCTGGGTCACCAGCAGCGGGGTGTAGCGATCGTCGGCCGAGAGAAAGGCCCAGGGCGCCCGGCGGTTGGCCCACTCAAGCCAGCCAAGCGGATCGGGGACGCCATCGCCGTTCAGGTCGACGGTTGTACTCAGATCGGTCCAGGCGACGCCCAGCGCCTGCATCTGCTCGGCGATCGGGAGACCCTGCGGCCAGTGTCGAAATGGCACAATCAGCTGCGAGTTGCACTGGCTGGGCCAGTCGCCGGCCCCGTGGTACCGCGAGATGTGCGCAAACTCCCAGTCGGGGTTGCGCTGGGCCAGCGCGGTGCAGAAGGCCCAGACATCATCGGGGGCGGCGACCAGCGGGCGCAGAGTCTGCATATCCTGGGCAATGACCGAGTCTGGATAGCGCTCCAGCTCAGCCCAGGCCGCCTGCGCCGCCGCGACATCGCCGCCCAGCAGCCGGGCCATGCCCAGGCGAAACCGCCCGATTGGCCGATAGTCAAGCGCGTCGGGGTCGAGCGGCTCCGGCAGACGCAGCAGCTCATCAAGCTGGGCGGCGGCGACCTCGAACTGGCCGGCGTAGAGGAGCTTCTCGCTCCAGACCACATACGCGAGCTGTTGATCGTCCTCCAGCGCTGCCAGATCGGTATGCACGGCGATCCCGGTTGGCAGAAATTCGCCGTCGCGCAGGCGATAGTTCACATCGTAGCGCACCAGCGCCGATGTGCCAGCCGTGCCACCGCCGTGATGGTGGGAGATCAGCAGCGTGCCGCCAGCATCACGGATGATCTCCCAGCCGCCGGTTGGATCAGCGTCGTCGTTGTACAGGCTGCGCCAGCCAGCGCCGTCACGGGTCACGATGGTGAGCAGATGAAAATCGGTATTGCCCATCCATACCTGTCTGAAGGCCAGATCGGACTGGCCATCAGCATCAAAATCATCGATCGCGACAACCCATGGCGGTGTGTGCTCCGGCAGCCACCCCAGCCGGGCTGGAATCCGCTCCAGCTGCCAGCCCGCGGCCTGATTGTGCAGCCAGTAGATCTCCCCGGTGCGCTCAGCATACTGGATCATCCAGCGCGACGTTACCACATAGTCGGTCGCGCCATCGCTGTCGAGATCAGTCGCCGCAATCGTGCCGCCCTGGGCCTCCCAGTTCGCCTGAAGCTCAGCGGTTAGCCCGGCGGCCTGGAGCGGCCTGACCAGCGTCTCCTCGACCCAGACATCGACGATTGCCGAGACCTCAGCCAGATTAACCTGGGCGAGACGGCGCCGATCTTCAAACCAGAGCGTGTGAAAACGATCAAGCAGCGCGGTGCGATCCGGCGCCTCCGGGTTGCGGTACAGATAGTCCAGCAGCTTGACCACCAGCGGGTTCTGGCAATGGTGTGTGGTGCTGTCGAGACAAAAGCGCTTCCCCAGATCGTCGATCAGCGGCGGGACCGCTTGCGGTGTTCGCCGAACAGCGGTGGGAAGATCAACGGTGATCGTCAGCGTGGCGGCAGCCATCGGCAGATCAAACGTTGGCGTCAGCACCGCCAGCGGCGTGGTCGGCAGCGGGGTCGCCATCTCGGCCACGGTTGGCCCAGGCTGAACGCTGCTGAACGTCCACATCAGCAGCCCAATCAGCGCGAGCGGGCCGAGGATCAGCGCACGGCGGCGCAAAACAGCGGACATTGGCGTACCTCATCTAAGCGGATGGATCGAGTATAGCCCGCGCCCGCCGCCGCCAGCTGAGAGCGGGGTGATGGTGAGATGGTGTGGGTGCGCTGCGCTCCATCCTGGCCCCATTCAATGCATAGATCTAGACTGTCAGTTGCCAGAGTCGGAATCACCCCGGCCGTCGCGCTGACTCCGCCAGGGCCTTTCTGTGCTACTCTGGGCCGATCTCTGGAGCAAAGGGGCACCCGATGGAAGACTGGTGGAACACGCTGACCGCAACTGTCGCCGAGCTAGAGTCCGCGCAGATCGCCTGCTGCATCGTTGACGAGGCCGCGCTGATCGTCCACGGGGTGAAATTGCCGGCCCTGCCGCCGCTGACGATTGCGGTCCAATGGGACCAGTTCGCCGCCGCCCACGCCCTGTACCAGCCGCTGGGCGCCAGCCCGATCGCTGCTTCTGGCGCCAGCGCCCAGTTTCAATTCAGCCGCAGCGGCTGGCCGGTGGCGATCACCTGCCAGCGCAATACCGTGGTCGAGGCCGACCCCGAGCGGGTGATCGTGGTCCGCGAGCAGCAGCCGCTCCCGATCAAAACCCTGCTGTTCTACCGCCACGCCTGGGGACAGGCCGATCTGCGGGTGGCGCTGATCGAGGCCCGGCTCCGTGAGCTACAGGCTGAGCTGACCGCCCACAATGCCGCCGCCTGGAGCCACGCCGCCACCTATCTGGCCTGGGTCGAGCGCCACGGCCCGCCCGCCGAAGCCGCCGCCCGCCTGGTCGCCGACCCGGCCAGCCGGCTGGGCGCGCTCCAGCGCCACCTTGGCCCGCTGGAGGGCCGCCGCATCATCAACCTGATGGGATCGAACGGCAGCAAGGCCGTGGCGCTGGCGCTGCTTGGCGGCAAGGTAACGCTGGTCGATATCGCGCCGGAGAATCTACGCTACGCCAGCGAGCTGGCCGTCGCCGCCAGCGCCACGCTGCGCTGCATCGGCGCCGATGTGCTGGCGCTGCCCGCCGCCGAGCGCACGGCTGACTACGATCTGGTGCTGCTGGAGCTGGGGATTCTGCACTACTTCATCGACCTGCTGCCGCTGGCCGTGGTGGTGACGGAGCTGCTTGGGGCTGGCGGACGGCTGGTGCTACAGGATTTTCACCCGGTCTCGACCAAGCTGATCAGCTCGAAGGGTCGCAAGCACAAAGTCAGCGGCAACTACTTCGATCCGACACTGCACTCGACGCCGGTCGCCTACAGCAAACACCTCAGCCTTGATAAACACCTCAGCGATGCGCAGCCACAGCCGCAGGTGCAGCTGCGCCGCTGGACATTGGGGGAGATCGTCACAGCCTTTGCCGCGGCCGGGCTGCGCATCGCCGGCCTGTTCGAGGAGCCCAACACCAAGCTCGACGACGCCGGCATCCCCAAAACCTTTACCCTCGTCGCCGAAAAACCCTAAAATGCCGCCAATGTACGGCGGGTCTCCGTACCCGCCCGCCGCCGCCCGCCGCCGCCCGCCGCCGCCATGCTATACTGACCCTCAGATACCAGCGTCAGGCCAGGCCTGATGCCAGTGTTGCTCTGTGAAGTATGTTTCTGGCATTAGAAGGAGACCACCAATGAGCCAACCCTATTCATCACCGCCGCCGGTTCCGGCGAGCCTGCAGATCCCCGAGATGCTCCAAAGCTCGATCGCCCTGATCGGCCAGCCCTCCAACCCGCCGTTCGGGATTGTGCGCGGCCGCGGCACGCTGGTGATGGCGCTGGCCTACGTCGCGATTGGTGCGCTGGTAACCGGCATCATCACATGGCTGCTCACCCTGGCATTGTCCTCCGTGAGCAACAATTTAGCCTGGACACCGCTGCTGACATATACACTTGGTTTTACGGCTGGCTTTGCCGCGTTCGTGTTTTTTCTGGCCTCACAGCTCAAGCTTGGCCTGCAGGCCCGCGACGATTTTGCCGCCGCCGCCGCGCTGTACTGGGCGCCGGTCGTCCTAGTGCTTACGGTATTGGAGATAGTGTTAAGCAGAATCAATTTCATTAGCCTACTGACCAGCGTGGCTAGCGCAGCCCAGCTGTTGCTACTGCTGGCGCTCTCGCTGATGGCCCTGCGCTCGCTATTCAATCTATCATTTGAGCAGACCCTGCGGGCGGTCGGCTTTGGTCTGCTAATCAACAGCCTGGTCACGAGTCTGGTCATTCGGCTTATTATCGAAATTATCTGATGCTCACCGATGAGCTTGGCCGCACCCTGGCGCTGCGCAACACGCCGCAGCGCCTGATCTCACTAGTTCCCAGCCTGACCGAGTACCTGTTCTATCTTGGCCTGGGCCAGCGCGTGGTTGGCGTGACCGACTACTGCATTGCGCCGGCCGCGGGAGTCGCCACGCTGCCCAAAGTGCGCGGCACCAAAAACCCCGACTGCGCCGCAATCAGTGCGCTCCAGCCGGACTTGGTGCTGATGAACAAAGAGGAGAACCGCGAGCGCGATGTGCTGGCGCTGGCCGAGGCCGGCCTCAGCGTCTACGTCACCGACATCACCACGGTGGCGGGCGCACGGGCGACGCTGGCCCGGCTGGCCGAGCTGCTCGACTGTCGCGCCCAGGCCGCCGGGCTGCTGGCCGAGATCGATGCCGAGCTGGCGCTGGCCCCGCCGCCCAGCGTGCGCTACGCCGCCGCGATCTGGCGCGACCCCTGGATGTTCGTCGGCAGCGCGACCTACGCGGATGATCTGCTGGCCCACTGTGGCGGACGCAACATCGCCGCTACGTGGGAGGGCCGCTACCCGCGCGCCGAGCTGGCCAAGCTGGCCGCGCAGCAGCCCAACCTGCTGCTGCTGCCCGACGAGCCCTACCGCTTCAGCGCCGCCGACCTGCCCGCCGTGGCCGGGGTGGCCCCGCGTATCGCGCTGTGCGACGGCATGGCGCTGACCTGGTACGGCCCGCGCACCCACCAGGCCCTGCGCACCTTCCGCCAGCTGCTAGCTGCCAGCATAGCCCGGCCAATCTGAGCGACCTACACAAGCCGTGCTATACTTAAAACAGCAGCGTTACGCGCACAAATAAGCACAAGGAGTTTGGTTCCAATGGTTCACAAAGTAGTCGTTATTGGCTCTGGCCCCGCCGGACTGACCGCCGCCCTCTATGCCGCGCGGGCCAACCTGGCCCCCGTCGTCATCCGCGGCCTCCAGCCCGGCGGCCTGATCGCCACCACCAGCGAGGTCGAGAACTATCCGGGCTTCCCCGACGCCATCAATGGCTACGATCTGGCCGAGAAGATGGAAAAACAGGCCGGTAAATTTGGCACCGTCTATATGGACGGCATCGTGGAAAAAGTTGATCTGGCCCAGCGCCCGTTCAAGCTCTACGTCGATAACGGCGACGTGATCGAGGCCGAGACCCTGGTGATCTCGACCGGCGCATCGCCGCGCAAGCTGGGCGTTCCCGGGGAAAACGAGCTGGCCAACCGCGGCGTGTCGTACTGTGCGGTCTGCGATGGCTTCTTCTTCAAAGAAAAAAAGCTGGTCGTCGTCGGCGGCGGCAACAGCGCCCTGGACGAAGGCCTGTTCCTGACTCGCTTCGCCAGCGAGGTCACCATCGTCCACCGCCGCGACTCGCTGCGGGCCGACCCGGTGCTGGAGACCCGCGCCAACAATAATCCCAAGATCAACTTCATCTGGGATACGGTGGTCACCAAAGTTCTCGGCACCGAGCGGGTCGAGGGCGTGATGCTGAAAAACATCAAGACCGGCGAGGAGATGGAGTATGAGGCGCAGGGCGTCTTCCCCTACATCGGGCACATCCCCAACACCGCCCTGTTTGTCGGCCAGCTCGACCTCGACGAGAACGGCTACATCAAAAGCGATGGCCGCACCCGCACCAATATCGCCGGGGTCTTCGTCGCCGGCGATGTGGAGGATCACATCTACCGCCAGGCGATCACCGCCGCCGGCACCGGCTGTATGGCCGCGATGGAAGCCTCGTGGTTTCTCGACAATCTCGACGGCCAGAGCGAGGGCCTGGGCACCTGGTAAGGATCCCCAAACCCATCCAACGGAGCAGGCCAGACCTGCTCCGTTTTTTGTTGCGACCGCTTGCGCCGCACCTGCGAACAGTGCTAGGATAGGCGTACATCCACCCTGCTGATCGCCTGAGATATGGCTCGCCTGACGCTGTTTCGGTGTTGAGGCGCTAACATAGCACGATCTAAATCATACATTCGCTGCAGTCTTCATGATGCATACTTTCAACGGGTACATTCAGACTTAAACAGCAACGATTAGGAGATGCCCACATGTCAATTAAAAAAGTTGCAATCTTAACCAGTGGCGGTGATGCTCCCGGCCTGAACGGCGTTATTCGCGCCTTCGTCAAATCGGCAGTGATCGATCACGGCTGGGAGGTGGTTGGGGTTGAAGATGGCTTTGAGGGAATGATCGGCACGCCCAGGCTGCGGCCGCTGCGCAACAGCGATGTGCGCGGGCTGCTCGGCCGGGGCGGCACGATTCTCGGCAGCACCAATCGGGGAAATTTTGGCTGGCATAATGTAGATGGCGAGATGGTCCGCCACGATGCCGTGTATCAGGAGTTTGCCCACAACGCCAAGGCCGAGGGCATTGACGCGGTGGTGGTGCTAGGCGGCGACGGCAGCCAGTCGATCGCCCACGACCTCTACACCTTCGGCGCCCCCATGATTGGCGTTCCCAAGACCATCGATAACGACCTGGTTGGCACCGACCAGACCTTCGGCTTCGATACCGCGCTGCAGGTTGCCACCGATGCCCTCGATCGGCTCCACACCACCGCCGAAAGCCACGACCGGGTGATGGTCCTCGAAGTGATGGGACGTCACGCCGGCTGGATCGCCCTGGCCGCCGGGCTGGCTGGCGGCACCGAGGCTATTCTCATCCCCGAGATCCCCTTTGACCTTGATGTTGTGGCCCGTAAAATCGCTGACCGCGATGCCGCCGGCGCCTTGTTTAGCATTATTGTGATTGCCGAGGGCGCGATGCCCAAAGGCGGCACCGCCACCTACCAGCGCGAGGGACTGCTCGGCGGCATTGGCATGCAGGTTGCCGCCGAGCTCGGCCAGCGCACCGGCAAGGACACCCGCGCCGTCGTGCTGGGCCACCTCCAGCGTGGCGGCTCGCCGACCCCGATCGACCGAATTCTGGCCTCGCGCTATGGCGTGGGCGCCGTCTGGGCGATCTCGCAGGGCCGCTTTGGGCAACTCGTCGCGCTGCAAAATGATATCCTCACCACGGTGCCGCTGCTTGAATGTGCCAACAAAATCAAACCGGTCCCGGTGGAAGGCCAGCTGGTCCGCACGGCGCGATCGCTGGGCATTGTGTTTGGCGACGAGCAGTAGCTTCTCCTGATCGGGCCTCCCAGCATCCAGTACGGCGGGTCGTTACCCAGAGGGTGCCCAACCCGCCGCCCGTACCCGCCGCTGCGCCTGGCAAAGCCGAATCGATTCAGCCATACCTTGCCTTTTACCTTTGCGTTCTGTATAATCAACGTATCGGTTCACCAATAATCCGCGCTTCTTTTCATCCTCTTATGTTTGGCAAAGGACGCACTATGGACGAGCAAATCCACACGGACACGGCTCACTCTGATCTCCCCAACGCTGAATTGACCGTGCCTGAACCCACCGACCACACCGCCGACGATGACCTCAGCCTGATGGAACAATACTTGCGTGATCCAGCGCACGACTACCGTAATCTTAAGTACGGCGATTCGGTAGACGGCACGATTGTCCGCGTGGATCGCGACGAGATATTGGTTGACATTGGGTCAAAGTCCGAGGGCGTCGTTCCCGGTCGAGAGATGTCAAGTCTGTTGACTGAGGAACGGGCTGAGCTGGCGGTTGGTGACGTTCTACTGGTTACTGTAGTGCAAACCGAGGATGCCGAGGGCCGGATTGTCTTATCGATTGATAAAGCGCGCCAGGAGAAAAGCTGGCGGGCGCTCCAGATCAGCCACGATGCGAGCGAGGTTATTCACGCTCCGGTCGTCAACTACAACAAGGGCGGTCTGCTGGTCAACCTCGATGGTGTGCGCGGATTCGTGCCATCGTCACAGGTGTCCAGCGTCAGCCGGGGGCCGGAGGTACAAAAACAATCGGATATGGCGCGGCTGGTCGGCCAGATCTTGCCGCTCAAAGTGATCGAGATCAACCGGGCGCGCAACCGCCTCATCCTTTCCGAGCGCCAGGCCGTCCAGGAGGTCCGCGATGCCCGCAAAGACCAACTGCTGGAGCGCCTCGATCAAGGAGTTGTCCGTGAGGGCCGCGTCACCAGCCTGTGCGACTTTGGCGCCTTTGTCGATATCGGCGGCGCTGATGGGCTGGTCCACCTCTCCGAGCTCTCGTGGAGCCGGGTCAAACACCCGGAAGAGATCCTGAGCGTCGGCGATGTTGTCAGTGTGTATGTGCTGAGCGTCGATGAGGACAAAAAGCGCATCGCGCTGAGCATTAAGCGCACCCAGCCCGAGCCCTGGACAACTGTTGCCGATCGTTACCAGATCGGCCAGATGGTCAGCGGGGTCGTGACCCAGCTGACCGCCTTTGGCGCCTTTGCCCGGCTGGAAGATGGCATCGAAGGTCTGGTGCACATCTCGGAGATGAGCGACGATCGGATTCAACATCCCCGTGACGTTCTAGCAGAAGGTGATACAATTAATGCACGGATCATACGGATTGACCCGTCCCGCAAGCGCATTGGCCTGAGTCTCCGGAATAGCGGCGATGCTGCTCCGACTGATGAAGCAGATGCCGAACCCACTGGTGACAGTGCTGAATAGATCGCCTGGCGTTCGTTCAGCTTGCACTATGTGGCTATCGGGTGAGCGAACGTAGCGGCCTCAGGCCGCTCTGGATTGAACAGCACAACGAGGCGCAAGCCTGCTTATCAGGTGGTTTTTGCCCCTGCATGGAGCTACAAATGGGTGCATACGACAAAATGAGCCGACGTGCCAAACAAGTCATGAGCTTTGCTCAGGAAGAAGCACGCGCTTTCAACCATCCTTACATTGGCACCGAGCATCTGCTGTTGGGCTTGATCCTCGAAGGTGAGGGAGTTGCAGCACGGGTGCTGGCCGAACTTGGTGTCACCATCACAAAAGCCCGCAACGCCGTCGAGTTTATCGTCGGCCACGGGGACGGTCCACGCCAGACAGCTGAAGTTGACTTGACCGCTCGGGCCAAGAAGGTCTTTGAGTATGCGATTGATGAAGCTCGCAAGCTCAATCACACCTACATTAGTACTGAGCATATCCTGCTCGGCCTCGTGCGTAACGCCGAGGGTGTCGCTACCGGGGTCTTAGAGATCATGGCCGTGAGCCTTGACCAGGTGCGCACCCAGGTGATGCGGATGATGCGGCAGGGAGTAGGTAGTGGTATGGCCGCTTCAAGTTCCTCGACCGGATCAGAACGTCAAAGTAAACAAAGTAAAACGCCCTATCTCGACGCGCTTTCGACCGATCTCACCGAGATGGCGGAAGCCGGCCGCCTCGATCCGGTGGTTGGCCGACAGGACGAGATCGAACGGGTGATTCAAATTCTTTCGCGCCGCACCAAGAATAATCCGGCGCTGATCGGTGAGCCAGGTGTCGGTAAAACCGCCATCGCCGAGGGCCTCGCCCAACGCATTATCGCCGAAGATGTGCCCGACTCCATCAAGGGCAAGCGCCTGGTAACCCTGGACATGGGCGCGTTGGTCGCCGGCACAAAATATCGCGGGCAGTTTGAGGAGCGTCTGAAACGAGTTGTCGACGAAATCAAAGAAAGCCGCTGTATTTTGTTTATCGATGAGTTTCATACGATTATCGGCGCCGGCGGTGCAGAAGGCACCCTCGATGCCGCCAATATCCTCAAGCCGGCCCTCTCACGCGGGGAGCTCCAGTGTATTGGGGCCACCACCCTCGATGAGTTCCGCAAGTACATCGAAAAAGATGCTGCCCTGGAGCGCCGTTTCCAGCCAGTGATGATCGATGAGCCGACTGTTGAGGAGACCGTGGAGATTCTGCGCGGCATCAAGAGCCGCTACGAGGATTTCCACCAGCTACAGATTGAAGACTCGGCGATCCTGGCCGCAGCAACGCTCAGCGCCCGCTATGTCCCCGATCGTTTCCTGCCCGACAAGGCGATCGACCTGATCGACGAGGCATCGTCACGGGTGCGCATGTATCGCTCGGCCACGCCATCGGTCTTGCGCGATGCCCTGCGCGGCCTCGACGCTATCCGCAAGGAAAAAGATGCGGCGCTCGAAGAGGGTCAGTTCGATGTGGTTCAGGACCTGCGGGCGCGTGAAGAGCGTATGCTGCAGCGAGTCGCCGATCTGGAAAGCGAAGAGCAGAAAAACCGGGGCAATGACAGTCGCGGCAAGCCCTATGTGACCGAAGAGGATATCGCCGAGGTCGTCGGTATGTGGACCGGTATCCCGGTCACCCGGCTGGCCGGCGAGGAAACTCAGCGCCTCATGAAGATGGAAGAGTATCTTCACCAGCGCGTCGTTGGCCAGGAAGAGTCGATCGTGACGATCGCCCGCGCCGTGCGTCGCGCCCGCGCCGGGCTCAAGGATCCCAAGCGGCCTATCGGTTCGTTTATTTTCCTCGGCCCCACCGGTGTCGGTAAAACCCTGCTGGCAAAAGCGCTGGCCGAGTTTATGTTCGGCTCCGAAGATGCGCTGATCAAGATCGATATGTCGGAGTTCCAGGAGCGTTTCAACACCTCGCGGCTGGTTGGCTCGCCGCCCGGGTATGTCGGCTATGGCGAAGGTGGTCAGCTGACCGACTCGGTCCGCCGCCGCCCCTACAGCGTGGTGCTGTTCGATGAGATCGAAAAAGCCCACCCGGATACCTTCAACCTGCTGCTGCAGGTGCTGGAGGACGGCAATCTGACCGACGGCAAAGGCCGCCGAGTCGATTTCCGCAACACCATCATCATTATGACCTCCAATGTTGGCACCGAGCAGATTCGGCGTGGCTCGCGGATTGGCTTTGGTGGCTCACGTGGCGGCATTGATGAGGCCGACACTGGCAAGAAGGTGGACGACGAGCTGAAACGGCTGTTCCGCCCAGAGTTTCTCAATCGGGTCGATGCGCGGATCATCTTCCACCCACTGACCGATGCGGAAATTCGCAACATTGCCCGGCTGGAGCTCGCCCGGGTCGGGAAGCAGCTGCTGGAGCATAACATCATTATGCACGCCACTGATGAGGCGCTGGATATGCTGGCCAAGCGCGGCTATGACCCAACCTATGGTGCCCGTCCGCTGCGCCGTGTGATTACCAATACGATTGAGGATGGTCTGGCCGAGGGTATGCTCCAGGGCCGCTTCACCGATGGTGACCAGATCACGGTGGACGTGGACGAAAACGAGCTGCGGCTACGCTCAGCCCGCGAGATCAACCCGATCGCCGAGGACGAGGTCGAGCCAGAGGCCGAGCTGGTGTAGGATCAGCCTGCCGCTAAACCAAGAGTACCCCATTGTTTCGGCAGTGGGGTACTCTTACGTTTAGCGGCAGATTTTTAGGCAGACTCAGCAATGGAGCATTGTTTGCATACTTATTGCTATAATGGCTTGACGAAGCTCAACAGTACTTCTACAACCACACTCAGCAGTGCCACCACTTCTCACCGCAGCGCAGCAAGTGGCAACCGGACCTTGATACATTGCCAGATCCGTCCTCCTCCATTCAATAAGGACCTTTGTCATGCGCCTTCGCTTCAGCCATTGGTTGCGCAGTATCCCCGCCCCGGACCCCGCCACATATGAGGTAATCCTGCTCGTACAGGGGCTTCTCTTCGGCATGCTGATTGCGCTTGGGCTTACCCTTGGGCTAAATATTGTCATTTTTGGCCCGGCGGCGCTGACGGTGTACGGCCTTGGCACAAACCTGGCCATTCAGGCCTGTGTGGCGGCGGCAATTATCCTGTTGCGCCAGGGGCGCTCCCGCTGGTCGACCTGGCTGGTGATCGCGGCTTTGCTAGCGGGCTTAGGACAGGCCCTGGTGAACATCGGATTCCGAAACAGCGTGGGGATTCCGATTGGGTTTGTCATTCCAATCACTCTTTCCGGGCTGGTGCTTGGGCGCCGGGCGCTGATGCTGGTCAGCGCGAGCAGTATTGCCATCGTCGCCTGGGCGTCGTTTATCGACGTGGCGGCAGTCGCCGAGCCGGGCCTCGCGGCAGCACGCAGCGGCTATGCCCCGCTGGTGGTCTTCGGTTTGGTGGTGGCCCTGTTTAGCCTCTTCCTGGATCGCTTTTTTGGCGCGCTGCGGCGGGCGCTGGCAACCGAGGCCACCCATGTCAAGCAGGTCGAGGCCACCCGTGAGCACTTTGAGGTGACCCTGGCGAGCATTGGCGATGCGGTTATCACCACCGACCCGCTCGGCAAGGTGACCTTTATGAACCCGGTCGCCGAGGCGCTGACCGGCTGGGGCCAGGCGGAGGCACGCGGCCAGCACCTTGACAGCGTGTTTCGGATTATCAATGAATCTTCACGCGAGATTGTGGAAAGCCCGGTGGCCAAAGTGCTCCGCCTCGGCGGCATCGTTGGGCTGGCCAACCACACCCTGCTGCTGGCCCGCGACGGGCGAGAGATCCCGATTGATGATAGCAGCGCGCCAATTACCGGGCGGACAGGCACGCTCGACGGCGTCGTGCTGGTCTTTCGCGATGTGACCGAGCGCAAACAGTCCGTACAGGCGATCGAGACCAGCGAGGCCCGCTTCCGAACGCTGGCCAACGCCGCCCCGGTGCTCATCTGGATGGCCGATCTCTCCGGGGGATGTACTTTTTTTAATCAGACCTGGCTGGATTTTACTGGCCGCAGCTATAGCCAGGAGTTCGGCGATGGCTGGGCCGAGGGCGTCCATCCAGACGATCTACAGGACTGCCTGAGGATCTATCGAGCTGCCTTTGCCGCCCGTGAGTCGTTTCAGATGGAATATCGGCTTCGCCGCGCCGATGGGGCCTATCGCTGGCTGCTCGATCACGG
>JACCRK010000193.1 GCA_013813565.1 Herpetosiphonaceae bacterium | reverse complement strand
GCGTGGTGCGCCGCTACTTCCGCGACCCGCGCCTGGTGCAACTCTTCAACCGCTACGCCACCTACAATGGCTCCTCGCCCTACCGCTCGCCGGCCACCTTCTGCATCATTCCGTATGTCGAGATCGCTCAGGGCGGCTGGTATATTCGCGGCGGGATGTATCAGCTGGCGGCGACGCTGGGCCGGATTGCCCTGGAGCAGGGCGTCGATCTGCGGCTCAGCACGCCGGTCGCGCAGGTGCTGACCGAGCGCGGCAGCGCCACGGGCGTGCGGCTGGCCGACGGCGCCACGCTCGCCGCCGACTACGTGATCGTCAACGCCGATGCGCTGTACGCCCTCGATGAGCTGATCGAGCCGACCAGGGCGCCCGACCACGATCTGTCCTGCTCGGGGTTTGTGCTGCTGCTGGGCGTCGATCGTGACTACCCGCAGCTCCAGCACCACAATATCTTTTTCAGCGCCGACTACCCGGCCGAGTTCCGGGCGATCTTCGACCTTCAGGCGCCCGCGCCCGACCCGACGATCTATGTGGCCGCCACCTGTCGCGCCGACCCCGCGCACGCCCCGGTGGGGATGCTGAACCTGTTTGTGCTGGTCAACGCGCCAGCCACCGGCCGGGTGAACTGGTCCCGCGAGGCCCCGGCCTACCGCGACCTGATCGTGCGGCGCCTGGAGGCGTATGGCCTGGACAGCCTGGGCGATTCGATTGTGAGCGAGCAGATCCTCACGCCGGCCGATCTGGGCGCGCTGACCAACGCCCGCCGGGGGGCGCTCTACGGCCCGGCGTCGCACGGCCTGCAGGCGGCCTTTCTGCGGCCTGGCAATCAGCCCAAAGGCCTGCGGCGGCTGGCGCTGGTCGGCGGCGCCACCCACCCTGGCGGCGGGATCCCGCTGGTGCTGCTGTCGGGCAAGGCCGGGGCCGCCTGGGCGCTGGAGAGCCTGAAGACAACCACAAATCGACGTTAGGGCAGGCACAGGGGCCTGCCCAATTCCGTTGGCATTCCGCAAACCGCTCTTGGAACAATACTAAATGCGCCGCGCCCCAGGTCAGCTGTGAACTGGGGCGCGCTGGCTTAAACCCGATGTCGCTCACCTATGAAACCGCTGTTGGCACCACTCCGCTGGGCAGCTACATATCGCCAGCTATTTCATGGCGATAGCGATAATAGAGTTCAACGTGCATTGAGTTTTGATCTGGTTCAAGATATAGCTCTAAAGCATAGGAATATCCCTGGACAGGGCTACCACCAGGATTAGCCTGAACAAATCGATTGAATTGGAGATACGTTTCGGTTTCAGCGCCTAATTCCCACTCGCCTTCGGACCAAAGCCGCATCTTATAAAATTGCACAATCGCATCGCGAGGATCGGCAGTCGTAAATGCGGCAATCCGCTGTCTTGTGCCACTCAATGGAATAGAGGTTTCATAATTACTCGTATTTGGGTAGCGACGAACGATTCTCTCGACAGCGTGGGTCGTATAGAAATAATAGGCGCAGAGCGATCCGAGAAAAACAGCGAGGACCATCGATCCGAGCAGGTTCCTTTTCACAAAATCCCCCGCCAGCGCCGCTCAGCGCCGCACCTCACCCCTCGCCCCTGATGCTTTGGATCACCTGCCAGTGGCTGGTCTCGTCGAACGGCACGCACGGGACCACGGCATCGCCAAAGACCGCGCTTGGCTGGAACCCGGCGCTCCGCAGCATCGTGAGCCACTCCAGGTAGGTGTACAGGCGAATGCGCTCGCCGGGGTGGGCGGTCTCGCCGCCGCCTGGCTCGACATAGCGGTAGGCCGTCTCGATGCTGCCGGTGAGCGGATTGAAGTGCGAGTTGCGCAGGACATAGCCGGGGCCGACCACGTGCCAGCCGCTCCGATAGGTCTGCATGTAGCCGCTGATCTGGTAGGGGTTGAGGCACTGGAGCAGCAGGGTGCCGCGCGGGGCCAGGATGTTGCGGATCGAGCGGAGCAGGGTTTGATGCTCGGCATCGCTGAAAAACCCCAGCGAGCTATTCATCACCAGCACCACATCGTACGGCCCCAGGCCCTCCAGATCGCGCATATCGCGCTGGATGATCCGCGCCGAAAGCTGCTCGGCCGCAATCCGCTCGGCGACGTGGGCGACCACCGGGGCGGCCAGCTCGACGCCCTCGGCCCGATAGCCCCGGCGCGCCAGCTCCAGCAGATGCCGCCCGTTGCCACAGGCCAGGTCCAAAATGCTCATGGTCGGCTGTAGATTGAGCACGCTCTCCAGAAAATCCACCTCGCCGCTGGTGATCGTCGCGGCCAGTTCGGGGTAGGTCGCGTACTCATCTATTTGAAAGAGCGTCTCCCACCAGGTCCGTTGTTCATCCATCAGGTTCCTCAGCTATAATCATCGTACACCGCCGCAACTACCGAATTGGAGCATGCTATGGATCTAAATCAGGACAGTATTCGCGACATGATGGGAAGCGCCTGGATTGTGGCTCCCACACCTTCGATTATCTATCACAAAAGCGGCCAATCGGTGATGATCAATACCGTTGCGCGTAAACTATTTGGCTACAGTGTTGAAGATACGGCCTTGGTTCAGGAGCATTATAACCTCTACACCGATGAGTCACTCAAGCGAATGAATGCCATGCCCATGATCGAGCAGGCCTTTGCGGGCAAAAAAACCCAGCTTGAGCCGATTGACTTCAACATTGTCGATAAGTATGCCCGGCCGACCGAGCGCTGGCTGCGCCTGCAGATCTCGGTCGCGCCGCTGCGGGTGAGGGGTGAGATTGGCGAGTATGTCGTGGCCTACTATGTCGATCAGACTGAGCAGGCCGCGCTTGAGACGCAGATTCAGCATAATCAGGCGGTTCTAGAGCAGGCCAGCGCCCAGCAGAGTCGCCTGCTGGAGGAGATTGAGGCCCGCTCGGCCCCGGTGGTGCCGATTTTCGCCGGCATTCTGGTGATGCCGCTGATGGGCGCGCTTGACTCACTGCGCGCCCAGAGTATCCTCAGCTCGGCGCTGGAGCAGGCCACCAACCACGCCGCCACCACCCTGATTCTGGATATCACCGGCGTGCCGGTCGTCGACACCCTGGTCGCCAACTACCTGCTCCAGGCCATCCGGGCGCTGCGCCTGGTGGGCACCGACACAATCCTGGTCGGGATTAGCCCGGAGATCGCCCAGACGATGGTGCAGCTAGGGCTGAAGCTGGAAGATATCACCACCCGCGCCGACCTACAAAGCGGCCTGCAGGTGGCGCTTAAACAGCAGGGCCTGGCGATCAAGGCCGTCGCGTAAGCCCCCTGCTCCTAGCCCGTGAAGCGCTGCCGCTCCGCCGGCTGAGCCTGGTGAAGCCAAAACGCTGGGCTTCGTCAGGCTCAGCCAACGCAGGTAGATTTAGCCTCGCGGATTGCGCTTGTCCCACGCCAAACCGCTCGATTTCAGCGCTCCTCCGTGGGTTGGTCGTAGCCCGCAGCGCCTTGCCCGGCCCCATCTCTCCGCTGCCCATATGGTATAATCGCCCGTCGAACTAGCACTGAGGACCGACTGTTGACCAGTATCCTGCTGATAGATGAAGATCGCACCTTGCTTGCGGCGCTGACAACCCTGCTTGAATCGGCCAACTACACCGTTGCGCGGGCGCTCACCGATTCGGCCGCCCGCCAGGCTCTGCGCGAGACGCCGCCGGACCTGGTGGTGCTGGAGGTTGATTTCGGTCGCGGCGCTGGCTGGGCGCTGCTTGATGAGGCGGTCGCCGCCGGCACCCGCGTGCTGGTGCTGTCGCGGCATTTTCGCACCGAGGATGTCGTGCGCGGGCTGGAGGCCGGGGCCACCGAGTATCTCGCCAAGCCCTATCGCGCCGAGGAGGTGCTCTCGCGAATTGCGGTGCGCCTGCAGCAGCCGGCCCCACTGCCGGTTCAGGTGCCTACGATCGCCCAGACAACCGCTGCCAGCAGCGCCCCAGCCCCGCAGGAGCCGGGCGCGACCCCATCTGAGCTTGAGGTTGATGCGACGCTGCCGCTGGGCCAGCGCCTGCGCGCGGCCCGCAAAGCGCGCAATATCTCGCTGGTCCAGGCCAATCTGGAGACCAAGATCCAGATGTACTATATTCAGGCCCTGGAGGAAGAGAAATATTCGCTGCTGCCCCGCGGCGCGTCAACCGATGCCCTGATCCAGCGCTATGCGACGTTCCTGGGCGACGACCCCAACGCGGCCCTGGCTGAATTTCGCCGCCTGCACCACAATGAGATCGAAGGCCCCCGCGACCTGGCCGGGCAGCCGGTAGTCCGCCGCCGCCGCTGGCCGCTGGCGATTGCGCTGCTGGCGATCGCGCTGCTGACCTGTGGCCTCACCGCCGGGGCGCTGACCTATATCTTCCCAACCCAGACTAGCAATGTGGTGACGAATGTGCGCGGCCTGTTTGCCGAGCCAACGCCGACACCGCCGCCAACGCCGACACTGCCGCCAACGGCTGTCCCGACCGCCACCGCGACGGAGACGCCGCCGCCAACGCGCACCCCAACCACCACACCAACCCTGACGCTGACGGTGGTGCCGCCAACCGCCACCAGCCCAATCACGGGCACCGTTACACCATAGAGGAATGCACCGATGAGTATCAAAGCCGATCGCTGGATTAAAAAGATGGCCCTGGAGCACGGGATGATCGAGCCGTTTGTCGAGGATCAGGTCCGCAATGGCGTGGTGTCGTATGGCCTTTCGTCCTACGGCTACGACATTCGGATCGCCGACGAGTTCAAGATCTTCACCAACGTCAACTCGGCGATTATCGACCCCAAAAACTTCGATCCGCGCTCGCTGGTCGACCTCAAGGCCGATGTCTGTATTATTCCGCCGAACTCGTTCGTCCTCGGCCGAACCGTGGAGTACTTCCGCATCCCGCGCAATGTCCTGTCGGTCTGTCTCGGCAAATCGACCTATGCTCGTTGCTTCCGTGGCGATACCAAAGTTGCGCTGGCTGATGGAACCGCGCCGACGCTTGAGGATATGGCCCGCCGTCACGAAAACGGCGAGATGTTCTGGGGCTACAGTATCGGCGAGAACGGCCGCATGATCGTCTCGCTGCTCGACGCACCACGCCACATCGGCACGGATAGCTTGATCGATGTGACCCTGGATAATGGCCAGTCGATTGCATGCACCCCCGATCACCACTTTATGCGACGTGATGGACGGATGGTTGAAGCCCACGAACTGCGACCAAGCGATTCGCTGATGCCATTGTATCGCCAGCTTTTCCGTGGCTATGAGATGGCCTACCAGCTGATCAATGGCCACTGGTATCCAACCCACCGCCTTGCCGATGAGTGGAATACGCGCAACCGCATCTATCCCGATCAGCCACAGACCCATCGCCACCACATCGACCACGACCGCCTCAACAATAGGCCCTGGAATATCAAGCGGATGGACGCGCCCTCGCTGCCCACCCTGAGTGGGGCAATGGCCTCGACAGAGCGCCACAGCCACCAGAATGCGCATACGATTCGTCTACGATCCGACGTTGCTCATTTCAAGGCGGCACATCCAATCAATCACAAAGTCGCCAGCATCAAGGAGTTGGCTGGAACGCACGATGTGTTCTGCCTGACCGTGCCAGAGGCTGGCAACTTTGCGCTGGACGCAGGGGTGTTTGTCGCTAACTGCGGCCTGATCGTGAACGTCACGCCGTTCGAGCCGGGCTGGGAGGGCTACGTGACGCTGGAGGTCAGCAACACCACCCCGCTGCCGGCCAAGATCTACGCCAACGAGGGCATCGCCCAGGTGCTGTTTTTCGAGGGCGACGAGGAGCCGATGGTCGCCTACAACGATCGCACCGGCAAGTATCAGGGCCAGACCGGCGTGACCCTGCCGCGCATTTAGGGCGGCGGGCGGAGTCCAGGCAGGAGTGCCGATCGAGCACTCCTGCCTTTGTTTTAGCTGGCGTGGGCCACTGGGGAGGATTCGCTTTGACGCTCACACTTGTCTGGCTGTGTTTGTTTGCCGCGCTGGCGGGATTTATCGACTCGATTGGCGGGGGCGGCGGGCTGGTGCAGCTGCCGGCCCTGCTGGTGCTGCGCAGCGATATCGCCGAGGCTGCCCCGGCGCAACTGTTTGGCACCAACAAGCTGGCGGCGGTCACCGGAACCGCGGCGGCGGCGGTGGCCTACAATCGGCGGGTACAGATCGACTGGCGGCTGGTCTGGCCAGCCATGATCACGGCCGCCAGCTTCTCGATGCTCGGCGCACGGGCCGCGGTCCTGCTGGCCCCGGCGCTGCTGCGCCCGCTGGTGCTGGTGCTGCTGATCGCTGTGGCCATCTATACTTTTCGCCGCAAGACCTTTGGCACCTCCGCCCGCGAGACCAGGGCCAGCGCCCGGCCGACGCCGTATGTGCTGGCGATTGGCGCCGCGATCGGCTTCTACGACGGCTTCTTCGGCCCTGGCACCGGCAGCTTTTTGATATTCCTCTTTGTCGGGGTGCTGGGCCTGGATTTTCTACACGCCTCGGTCTCGGCCAAGATCATCAACGTCACCACCAATCTGGGGGCGCTGGTGTACTTCGTCTGGGCCGGCCAGCTGATCTACAGCATCGCCATCCCGATGGGCATCTGCAATCTGCTGGGCGGGGTGCTCGGCTCGCGGATAGCGATCCGCCGGGGCAGCGGCTTTGTGCGGGCGGTGTTCCTGATTGTGGTGGTCGGAGTGATTGTTCGCTACGCCTACGAGGTTATTTTCGCCTAGCCTGAGATGCAAAAACGCTGAGATTGCATTGGCAATCTCAGCGTTTTTGCATCTCTACGGGTGCATTGCTGCGTCACTTAGGCTGGTCGGCTTTGCTCCGGCTACGCTGGTACTTCGCTATGGCCCGGCCCCATTCTTTCTGGGCCTGCCGGCGGGCATCGGGCGCAGGTCGCTGATCATTCTTGCGACTGCGCTGTTCCTCGACCGCTTTAGTCTCCTGCTCATCCAGCCATTCTTCGTCCAGATACCGACGGGTTTGTTCATTCATTGGTTTTTTAATACTCCAGAAGAGGGTTATTCAACGTCAGGCGGGCGGTGGAAAGCCCGGTCACGCTGCCTCTGGAGATTGAGTCGGAGCACTACTGTCCGCTGCGATCTCCATGGGGTCCAGCCTGACCGGGGAAATCAAAAGCAACTTGCAGCATAAGGCGCTCCTTTCGTAAAAAATAACTTCGCTCAGTATAGACAGCCGGCCCGGTCGAATCATCAGCCTTTGGGCGGAAAATCTTTGCCTGAACAGCGAGCGGCGGCGGATCCGAGGGAGCGGTCCGATCTAGCCAGTCACCACAGTTTCTCCAACCAGACGTCTGACATTATCCAGCAGATCCCCGATCATGAAGGGCTTGCCCAGGAAGGTGGCGTAGGCGAACTGGCGGCGGATCATCTCGTTGGCGGCGCTCATCAGGATAATCGGCATCGTTTCGTAGCGCGGGTTGGCGCGGATAATGTGGCACATCTTCCGGCCATCGAGGGTTGGCATCATAATGTCACATACGATCAGATCGACGTGAACCAGGGCCACGCTGGCCAATCCCTGCCGCCCATTGGCCGCTGTGACGACGCGATAGCCCTCGTCCTCAAGCACTGACTGCACCATCAGGCGCACGCTCTCATCGTCTTCGACAACTAGAATGGTTTTCATCGGCGGCCCCTTTGTCCGTGTGAATCACGTTGTGCCACGTTACGTAATGCAAAGTACGTGCCGCCGTAGTATAACAAAAACCCCCGCTCCTGGAGTCAGGAGCGGGGGTTTTTGAGCTGTTGACTAGCCTTCGACGGTGAACTCGCCCTCGACAACACCCTCGTCCTGGCGTGCCGCCTGGCCGTCGCTGCTGCCGGCCGCCTGGGCCTGGCCGTCGGTGTACGAGGCCTGGCCGATCTGCATCAAGGTCTGCTGCAGCTCCTGCATCGCGCTCTGAATGCCGGCCTCGTTATCCTGGGCGATGTTCTCGCGCAGGGTGGCGATCTGGGCCTCAGCGGTGCTCTTCAGGGTGGCATCGACCTTGTCGCCGAGGTCGAGGAGGGTCTTCTCGCCCTGGTAGGCCAGACCATCGGCCTGGTTCTTCAGCTCGATCTTGGCCCGGCGGGCGTGATCTTCGCTGGCGTGGGACTCGGCATCGCGGACCATCCGCTGGACATCGTCCTTGCTCAGGTTCGTGGAGGCCGTGATCGTGATCTTCTGTTCCTTGCTGGTGGCCTTATCCTTGGCCGACACATTGATAATGCCGTTGGCATCGATATCAAAGGTCACCTCGATCTGCGGCATACCCCGTGGGGCGGCCGGAATGCCCTGCAGCTGGAACTGGGCCAGAGTCATGTTATCGCTGGCCATTTCGCGCTCACCTTGCAGAACGTGAATGTCCACGGCGGTCTGGCCATCGGCGGCGGTGCTGAACACCTCGGACTTACGGGTTGGGATGGTCGTGTTGCGCTCGATCAG
>JACCRK010000166.1 GCA_013813565.1 Herpetosiphonaceae bacterium | reverse complement strand
GTGCTGCTGGTCAGTATTTTGACCGCCTGTGGCCGGGCGGACGCGGGCACAACGCCAACCTTATTTCAGCTGAAGCTCAAGCAGGGCGAGACCTACCGCACCGTGATGACGATGGACCAGACCATTGAACAGACGCTGCTCGGCGAGACCGAGAAAACCACCTCAGTCACCCAGATGACGCTGAGCTACACCGTCAGCCAGGTCGCTGCCGATGGCACAATCCACATGGAATGTACCTACGAGCAGATCTCGCTGGCCCAGGGCAACGCCAATGAAGCGGTTAAGTACGACTCGGCCAACCCCGACGCCAACCAGAACGCCGAGCAGATCGCGCCGATCTACGACAAGATTATCGGCCAGACGATCTCGGTACAGTTTGCGCCGACTGGCGAGGCCAAAAGTGTCGAGGGGTTTGATGCGATCATCGACTCGATGATGGAGTCCATGCCTGAGGGGCCAATGCGCGAGCAGTTTCGCCAGTCGATGAGCGATATGTTTGAGCAGTCGATCACCGGCAACAGCGGCAATCTGGCCTACTTCCCCGGCCAGGCGATCAAGGTCGGCGACTCGTGGCCGCAGAAAACCTCGATGTCAACCACAATCTTCAACATCGAGCTGGATACGACCTATACGCTCAAGGAGCGCAAGGACGGCATCGCCACCATCGAGACAGTCTCAGCTGGCACGTTCCTGCCCGGCGAGAGCAGCGAAATAATGGGCATGCAGATGAACTTCAACATGCAGGGCGGCCAGACCGGCACCCTGGCGGTCGATGAGGCCACCGGCTGGACAACCCGCTCGGAGATCCAGCAAAACTACGCCGGCACGATTGAAATTGGCGCCCCCGGCAGCAGCGAGCCAAGCATGACAATGCCCATGACCATGACCACCCTGGTCAAAACCGAGCCAAAGCCGTAGCGTTTCCCCCACACGCAGCAACGCGGCGATCAAGCCACTTGATCGCCGCGTTGCTATTTAAGGAATATCTGCCGATTAAGCTGGTCTAATCCCTAACCCCTAGCTCTACGGCCAGACACCCCAGCTCGCGTAGAGCTGCTGTCCCAGCAGGCCGAGCTGAATCTCGTAGGGCGTGCCGGCATTCTCCGGGTGGTGCTCAAAGCGATTGCGCTCGAAGTACTGCACCAGCCGTCCGGCGCCGGTCTCGGCATCGAACTCCCAGAAGGCCTCGGTGATTGGAAAGCCGTACATTGCCAGGCCGCCGTGCTCCTCCCAGTACTGCTTGAAGGGCCAGCAGAGCGTGTGGGCGGTCTCGGCATAGTAGCTGCAGCCATCGGGCGGCGGCTGGGCGGCCGGGGGCAGCGCCCGCCAGTTGACGCCCTGCTGCCCCAGCCGGGCCTCGCCGAGCAGGCTCAGCAGCACCCGAAACTCAGGCGCGTTGCGGGGGTGCATCTCGTAGCGATTGCGCTCAAAGTACTGCACCGCGGTCGGGATGCGCCCAGGGCCAGGCTCGATCACCTCATCGGTGAGCGGCAGGCCAAAGCGGGCCAGCCCGCCGTTGTTCTCCCAGTAGCTGCGAAACTCTCCACTGATCGTGTGGGCGGTCTCGTTGAAGCGGCGGCCAGTGGTGCGCTCGCCACCACGCTCGACCCAGATCGGGGTGCCGTTCTGCGGCGGCTGCACGCTGAGTGTGCGGGTATCGGTTTTCAGAATGCGCTCGATCCGCCCGTCGAAGGCGTGGACGCGGGCATCCTTGCAGGCGCAGTCGATCGCGAGATGCGGCGGCGCCTGGTCGGGGCTGGTCCACCAGATGACATCGACCGTGCGGTTGCCGCCGCTCCAGCGCTGCCAGCCAATCCCGTTGCCATCAAAGGGATCGTCGAGGGTGCCGACCAGGCCCAGGCCGCCGAGGGCATGGGTGAGCTGAAACAGGGCGCTGTAGGCCGGCTTGCGAATGCGCTGGTCGTCGGTGCGCAGCGGAAAGGTGCGTCGAAGCAGGCCAAAGTGAAACTGCTCCTCGTTGGGGTCGTTGATCGGGCGGGTGTAGTGGGCCGGCCCGCCGGTGTCGTTGCGGAAGTCGTACCAGAAGATTTTTTCCACCCCTGGGCGGGTCATTGCGATCAGCATAAAGCGCTGCAGCCAGGCCGCCTGCGCCAGCTCATCGACATGGCGATCGGCCTCGGTCGACCAGCCCATCTCGGTGTACCAGATCGGCTTGCGGCCCAGGCGGTCGAGCAGCCGATCGATGTCGTCCATCTGGTTGCGCATGGTCTCAAAGTGGTCGCGGCGCCAGGCGGGCACCTCCGGGGCCAGCGGGCGATACGGGTGCAGCCCGAGAATATCGAACTGGTCCCAGGCGCCCAGCGCGGCAATCTGCTCCAGGTAGTCCAGGGTATCGTAGGCGTTGGTTGGCACCTCGCTCCAGATATCGGCCACCCCGCCGAGGACAATGATAGCGTTGGGGTCGGCGCTTTTGGCCGCGGCACGGGCGGTCTGCAGCACGCGCACAAAATCTTCCACGCTGTACAGGCCGCTCTCGTAGCCCGAGAGCACCAGATTCGGCTCGTTCCAGATCTCCCAGTGGCGAATCTGGCCCTTGTCACGGCCATAGCGGGCCACCACGTTGTAGACATAGTCGCCCCAGTCGTTGAGCCACTCCTCGGGGTGCGGGTTTTTGCTCTTGAACCAGGCCGGGTTGTAGTCCAGCAGGCCGAGGATACGGATGCCAGCATCGGCCTGGAGCTGAATGGCCCGGTCGTAGTTGTGAAACCCGGCGCTGTCGCCATCCCAGCGATAGGGGCCGCCGGACTCAAACTGCACCTGGTCCCACGAGATCTCCTCGCGGTTCCACTGGAGCCCGCTCTCCTGCATCAGCTGGATCATGGCTGGCATTTCGTCGGCGCGCACGCGGTTGCCCAGCGAGACGATCGCCCCAAACGGCGTGCTTTTGTCGCCCCACGGCACCGGCTGCTGGGCGCGGGCCGGCGGCTGCGGGCTGAGCAGGATCATTCCCAATAGACTGCCGAGCGCCACACAACGCACGATCAGGCGCTTAACATTCATCATTGCTCTGCTCCTATAACCAAACCATTCTGGCCGCTAGTGTACCATGCCGACCTGGTCACGAAGATGACAAAAAGATGTTATTTTCCCTGGCGGCATACCAATTGCGTCTAAAGTTATTATGCGAAAAATTGCATATCGTGATATGATATAAGCTCATTGTTTGGATAAGGTGGTCAGGGCATGCTTGAACAAAGAACAACATTGAATACCAGCGAACGGGCTGGGCGCGAGCTACCGGCGATGATTCGCTCGCTGCGCCATCGCAACTTTCGCCTGTTCTGGAGCGGGCAGCTGATCTCGCTGATTGGCACGTGGATGCAAGCGCTGGCGCTCCAGTGGCTGGTCTACCAAATCACCAGCTCGGCCCTGGCGATGGGGACGGTGGCGGCGCTCACCTCACTGCCGGTGCTGCTGATCTCGCCATTTGCTGGCGTGCTGGTCGACCGCTACTCCAAGCGCGGGGTGATTATTGCCGCCCAGACGGTGGCCATGCTCGCGGCCTTTACGCTGGCCCTGCTCACCTTCGGCGATATCGTGCAGTACTGGCATATTCTGGCCCTGGCCGTGATCAACGGGCTGGTCAACGCGGTGGATATGCCGGCCCGCCAGGCCTTTACCTCGGAGGTGGTGGCCGACCGCGCCGACCTGATGAACGCGATCGCGCTAAACTCCTCGATGTTCAACGCCGCCCGTGTTGTGGGGCCGGCCCTGGCCGCGCTGCTGGTGAGCGCGGTTGGCCTGGGGTGGGCCTTTACGCTCAACGGCGTCAGCTTCATCGCTGTTCTGGCTGGCCTGATGATGATGCAGGCGCTGCCGGCCACCAAGCCGATCGATAAAAATATCTCGCCGCTGCGCGAGTTCATCGACGGCTCGCGCTACGCCCTCAGCACCCCGCTGATCCGCACGATTCTGCTGCTGGTGCTGGTGCCTAGCATCCTGGGCTTTGGCTATGTGACACTGCTGCCCATCTTCGCCGACCAGATTTTGACCAGCGGCGTGATTACCAACGGCGCCACCCGCCTCGGCATTATTATGATGGCCAACGGCGTTGGGGCGCTGATCGGCGGGCTGCGTATCGCCTATGCTGGGCCGCAGGTCAACCGGCGCACCCTGTTGCTGCGGGGCGCGTTTGGCTTTGGGGCAGGCATCTGTCTGCTGGCGATCAACAGCTCGTTCTGGCTGGCCCTGCCGATTATGCTAATCACTGGCTTCTCGATGATCACGTTTCTGGCCACCGCCAACACCGTGCTCCAGACCACCGCCCCCGATCATCTCCGTGGGCGCGTGATGGGCTTCTACGTGATGACGCTGGTTGGCCTGGGTCTGGTCGGCAGCCTGCAGGCTGGCTTTGTCGCCGAGCACTGGGGTGCGCCGGTGGCCACCGGCATCGGCGGCGCAGCCTGTATCGTCTCGGCGCTGCTGGCGATTCGCTCGCGGGCGCTGCACGAGCTAGCGGCCAAGCCCGAACAGTAATCAGCCCGGCCCCGGCAAAACCGATGGCGCTTCCCAGAGCTGGGAAGCGCCACGGCGTTTAAAAGGACACCTGCGGTTGACCAAAGGACGCCCGCCGGGACACCGCCGGGGACGCTGGCCGGGATAGCGGCGCTTTATACTGCGGACAGATGAATAACTTAGTTCTGAGGAACAAAACACCATGACCGAAACAACCCTTGTCAAAGCCTTGAGCGTGCCCGAAGCCATCGCCACCCGCCGCTCGATTCGCAAATATACCGACCAGGCCGTGCCCCAGCAGGATCTCGAAACCATTTTGCAGCTGGCGGGCCTGGCTCCCTCGGCCTGGAACATTCAGCCCTGGCGCTTTGCCGTCGTGACCAACCCCGAAGTCAAGGCCCGGCTCAAAGCGGCCGCCTACGGCCAGGGCCAGGTCGAGTCGGCGCCGGTCGTTCTGGTGGCCTACAGCGATATGCAGCACGCCCTGGCCAACCTCGATGATGTGCTCCACCCAGGCATTCCCGCCGAGCAGCGCGAAGGCTCGATCCAGGGCATCCTGGGCGCCTTCGCCGGCCAGAGCACCGAGGAGCAGGAGGCCTGGGGCGCCGGCCAGACCTACATCGCCGTCGGCTACCTGTCGCTGGCCGCCCGCTCGCTGGGCTACGACACCTCGCTCATGCTCGGCTTCAACCCGGAGCAGGTCAAGGAGATCCTGGGCCTGCCAGCCCACGTGCGCATTCCAGCGCTGATCCCGCTGGGCGTCGCCGCCGAGGAAGGCTTCCCGCACTTCCGCTACGAGACCAGCCAGATCGCCCAGTTCGTCAATTAGGGATTAGGGATTTCACGCACTCTGGTGCGGTCAATCAACTGGTTGATTCCAGCTAAAATAAAAACGGGCGCGTGGTTGCAAAACCACACGCCCGTTTTTTTGCCCAATGCTACGGATAAATACCGCGGATCTGGGTGGCCTCGGCGACGCGGGCCACCGCGACCATATAGCCGCCCATGCGCATCGAGACCTTATGGGTGAGGGTTTGATGCAGGACCGCCTCAAAGCTATGCTGCATAATCCGCTCAAGCTTGTTGTTGATCTCTTCCTCGGTCCAGAAAAACTCCTGCAGGCCCTGAACCCACTCGAAGTACGAGACCGTGACACCGCCGGCGTTGGCCAAAATATCCGGCACGACAAAGATACCCTTCTCGAACAGAATATCATCGGCCTGCGGGGTGGTCGGGCCGTTGGCGCCCTCGACGATCAGCTTGCAGTTGATCCGATCGGCGTTGGCCTCGGTGATCTGGTTCTCCAGCGCGCAGGGGGCCAGAATATCGCACTCCAGCTCCAGCAGATCGGCGTTGGAGACAGTCTCGATGCCATCGGCTTTATAGCCGGCCAGCGAGCGGTTCTTCTTGACATACTCGATCATCGCGGGAATATCGAGGCCGCGGCGATTGTAGTAGCCGCCGGAGACATCGCTGACCGCGATAATGCGGCAGCCCATCTTGTGCAGCAGGTCGGCGGTCACGCTACCGACGTTGCCGAAGCCCTGCACGACGACCGTGGCGCCCTCAAGCTTCATCCCCAGGTGGCGGGCGGCCTCGCGGGCGACAATGCTGACACCCCGGCCGGTCGCCTCAACGCGGCCGAGCGAACCGCCGACCTCGACCGGCTTGCCGGTGATGACGGCTGGCACAGTGTAGCCGCGGTGCATGGAGATCGTATCCATAAACCAGGCCATAATCTGGCCGTTAGTGCCGACATCGGGGGCCGGAATATCTTTCTCAGCGCCGACCAGAATGCTGATCTCGGTGGCAAAGCGGCGGGTCATGCGCTCCAGCTCCGGCATCGTCAGGCGGCCTGGATCGACAATAATGCCACCTTTGGCGCCGCCGTAGGGAATATTGACCAACGCGCATTTCCAGGTCATCCACATCGCCAGCGCCCGCACCTCGTCCAGATCGACCGCCGGGTGATAGCGAATACCGCCCTTGGCGGGGCCACGCGAGACATTATGCTGGACGCGGTAGCCGGTAAATACTTCGATGTCACCGTTATCCATTTTGACAGGGAAATTCACGCTAAGCTCACGCTGAGGAACCCGCAGCACCCGCCGCATTCCCGAGTTGAGCTGGAGTTTTTCCGCCGCCAGATCGAATTGTTGTTGTGCATTTTCAAATGGATTGAGATGCATGTCAGCCATTGACTTGTCCTTTCTGTTGATCGTCATTGATCAGGAAAAAGTAGCTTGTAGCACCGATCATTCCCACCAGGGTCTGACTCATTGCTACAAAATTGGATAGGTCATATACATCCAGCGGCGCTCGCGCAGAAATACCGCATTCCACCACGAGCGCCGCACCAGCTGTTCACGAAAGCCCAGGGTATAGTAGAGGGCAATTGCCTTGGTATTCGAGGCGCTCACATACAGCCCCAGCCGCCCTTTGCCCATCTCCCGCGCCAGCTGCATGATATAGCGCATCATGGTCAGGGCGATGCCCTGGCGGCGCAGATCGGGGACCACCGCCACATCGGTGATATAGCCCTCATCGCGCCCGATATAGTGTTCGAGCTGTGAGAAGGCGCGCATTGCCCGAATGGTGCCCCAGGTGCCAAGCTCACGCATAAAGGCCTGCTCGACCAGACCGCCGTCATCGATCCGCATCTCCACCGTGCGCATGGTGATTGTGCCAACGATGCGCTTTTGAGCCAGCGCCACATGCATGCCCTGAAGGCTAGCCGGGCCCTGCAGATGATGCGTGCGCACAAGTGCTGCCAGCCCCCGTGCAGCGCCATGCCGTCCGAAAGCCGCCGTAAATTTATCGGCGAACGCCTCGGACTGGAGCGTCAGCATTGGATCGATATCGGCCATCTGGGCTGGACGGATCATCAATGCCAGGTCAGTCCGTTCAGGCAAAACAGGTCGCTCAAGTGGTACAATCATCAAGGCCACCAAAGAAAAACCGTGCAACGCGCACGGTGATTGGAGCGTACCTCAATCAGCACTGATCCGGCACGTTGGTTAGGCGCATATTCTACACCCGCCCTCATAGCTGCGTCAAGAAAGACCATCTTTAGTACCGCCCCCATATTGTAAAGGAGGATTGGCATGTCGATTTTTTGGATTGGCTGTTTTATCGTGCTCGGCCTGATGGCGCTGAGCGGACTGATCTGGTTTTTGCTCTCGATCGGCGTGATTGTCCAGAAAGCCGGCGAGGCCCCCCACATCGACCAGGGCACCTACACCATCGATCAAGGCCAGGAGGTGCGCGGCGAGGCGCGGCCCCATGATCGTCAACCGTAGCCAGAGACTTGTGCTGCGTCGTACAATAGTGTTCACACCTGGATGACAGCTCGCGCTAGCTTCAGGTGGTCTGGTGAATGCTCTTTATCGGGAGGCGCCCCATGGCTGGACACACGATTACTGGCAAAGTCGTCCGCGCGTTCGATCTCGCCCCGCTGGCCAATCAAACCGTTCGCTTTATCACCCAGGCCGGCTATCTGCACAGCGCCGCCAACCGCTCCCTGCTGCCAGGCGGGCAGATCGACTGGACCCGCTCGATCACCGGGTTTGCCGGGACCCGCTGGGACTGCTGGGAGCAGCAGATCAGCGGCAAGGTCAACATCTCCTGGGGCGATTTCCGCGACAACGCCCTGATCTACAACCCGCACCTGAGCGAGGATGGCCGCGTCTACCAGCCGGAAAAAAGCTACCTGCTTCCCGAGGTCTCCTCGGGGCAGGAGGTCGCCTGGAGCCGGGTGCTGAGCGGGTTTACCGGCTCGCGCTGGGACTGCTGGGAGCTGCAGGTCAAGGGCAAGGTGCCGATCACCTGGCAGGAGTTCTGCGACAACGCGCTGGTGCACAATCCGCAGCTGGCCGCCGATGGCCGGCTGTTCCAGCCAGCCAAGTCCTACATGGTGCCCGATGTGATCAGCACGGCGCGGGCCTATGTCGAGACGAAGACCGATGCCAGTGGCAACTATCGCTTCGAGGGCATTGCGCCAGGCGCCGGTGGCATTCTGGAGATCAGCGCGGCGGGCTACACGCCGGTGCGCCAGCCGGTCATGGTCAACGGCGATATCAACCAGCCGATCACGGTCAAGGGCGGCGGCAGCGGGGTGCGCTCGGCGCTGCCGAACTACGGCGCGCTGCATCCCAAGGTGCGGGCGATTATCGATCAGGCCCTGAGCATGCTCGGCGATGAGCGCAGCGTCTATGACTCGCTGCCGGCCAACCTGCAGCAGATGTGCTATGGCGCCCAGTTCATCAACGATCCCAACAACCAGTACTACAAAGATATTGTCTGCGCCGATCTGGTCAGCATCTGCCTGGCGGCGGCGGGCTTCAACGTCAGCTGGAGCAGCGGGGCCAACCCGCATATGGCCCAGCACTACGCGCCCGGCCCCGCAACCCTGACCGAGATCACCGACGACAGCGACTGGCAGCCGGGCGATGTGATGGTCTATGGCAACCACGGCGCCGCCCGCGCCGGCCACGTGACCCTCTATGTCGGGCCGTTCCAGGGCACCGACCGCTCGGGCAAGACCTACTCGCTCAGCGGCAATAACGATGTCGTCGAGGCCAGCATGAACTTCGACCTGGCCAGCGGGCAGCGCTGGGGCCTGGGCAATATCGCCGCCACCCGCAAGCAGTGCCAGGACGGCAGGCGCGGCTACCAGTGGTTCAAGCGGGTGCGGCTGAAAGAGGTGGCGACGCTGCTGTAGAGGTTGGGGATTAGACCGATCTAATCGGCTAAACCACATGTGGGCCGGGGCAATGTTGCTGCCC
>JACCRK010000159.1 GCA_013813565.1 Herpetosiphonaceae bacterium | reverse complement strand
CTCCAGGGCGGCGGGCGAGTCTCCCAGCCGCACCGCGCACAGGCCAGCGCTCGTCGCGGCTACCAGCAGAAAGCCCAGGGCACACGGCGTAATCGTGTAGCGAATCGCCAGCGCCGCGCCGCCCTGGCGATAGCGGCCGGGCGTCATTCCTAGCTGGGCCTGGGTGTGCTCGTACAGGCTGCTGCTCGAAGCATACCCGGCATCATAAAGCGCTTCTGTCACTGTTTCCTCCGTCGCTAAAGTTGCCTTCAGCCGCTCCAGCCGGCGGGCGGCGGCGTACTGGCGCGGGGTGACGCCGACAATCCGCCTGAAGGTGCGCTGGAGATGAAACGGGCTGAGGTTGAACTGCTCGGCCAGCTCGGCCAGCGTCGGCGCAGGCAGCTCGGGGTCGTCCAGGCGGCGGCAGAGCTGCTCGATCAGCGCAAGCTGCGCCTCGGGCGGCCGCTCCAGCTGCGGGTGGCAGCGCTGGCAGGCGCGAAATCCGGCCGCCTCGGCGCTGGTTGGCTGGCCAAAAAACTGCACCTGCTCACGCCCCGGCCGCCGCGATGGACACGAGGGGCGGCAGTAGATCCCGGTCGAGCGGACGGCGTACACAAAGGCGCCATCATACTCACGATTGTGCTCCAGCACCGCCTGCCAGTAGGTTTGCTCGTTCATGTTTGGCTCTCCCAACGGTATGTGTTCAGGGCTATGATAGCCGTTTCTGGCGGGCGGATCTATCGGTTTCTTGCGCTTCAAACTTGGGCGGGGCGGAGACCCGTCCGCCCGGCATATTCAAACTACTTGACTTTCCAGCGCCGGAGGCCATCCCACGTCGCGCCCGAGATGACCCACTGCCCATCGGCGCTAAAGGCCACCCCAGCGACTGGCGCTTCCTGACCGCCAAAGGTGAAGAGCGAGCGCCCATCGCTCGCCTGCCAGACCTGCACGGTTCTATGCTTAGATTCGTAGAGTCCATACTCTCCCCCATGGTAATCACCTGAACCTGAAACCAGCCACTGACCATCAGGGCTCCACGCCACACTGTTGACGCTTTCCTTATGGCGCATGAATGCGTCACGCCAGGTTCCATCGTTCAGATTCCACAACCGAACGGTGTTACCTGCGCCTGTGGCCAGAGTTTGTCCATCAGGACTCAACGCCATGCTCTTAACATCTCCACCATGCAGCGGAAACGAATCGAGCAGTGTGCCATCATCAACACGCCATTGCCGGATCATGCCGTCGTAACTGCCACTGATAAGCATTTGTCCCGTAGCATCAAAGGTGAGGTCTGTAACGAAGTTAGAATGTCCATCTAAAATTTTTTTTGGAAGCAGGTGTAGCGTTTGTGTGCTGTGCCCATCCGGCACATGCAGGAGATCGATCTGGGCTTCTCCATACCCAATGGCAAGCCACTGTGCATCTGGACTCCATGCTAGCTTCGTAATGAAACGGCTTTTTTCATCCACAATGATGCTGACGGTCGTGTTTCCCAGATCGTAGATCACGACCGTATCGTTGTCTTTGCCACTACTCATGGCGAAGGCCTGCCCATCCGCTCTCCAGGCAATCGTTCTGGGTTCGACCATGGCCGGGCTGCTGATCTCACGCTCGACGGTTAGCGCAGGCAGCCGCCACAGGGTAATCTTGTCGCCGCTGGTCGTCGCCAGCAATGACCGATCGGGACTTGCCGCAAATGAAAAATAAGTATCGATCTCGCGTAAATTCGGATCTGCAGTTATTCGTCGTATGCCAATCACCAGCACACCAATGCTCAGCAGCAGCCCAATACTCCTGCGAAACCACCGCTTTTTAAGCAGCATCTCCCCACCATCTTTCGCTATATCCCACACTGGAATGCCCAATTATAGACCGAAGCAGATCTGATCACTCTGCTAGATTGCGTATGCTGCTACCAGCATGGTTCATCCACCAAATAATATCAATCCACAAACTAAAATTTAGGGGGTGCAGGGGGATGAAAACCCCCTGCGTTTCCCTCCAGGGGAGGGACGGAAGGGTGGCGAATCAAAAGGATCCAATTATTCCTATGAGAACCCATAAACCCATCCAGCGGCAGCACGATCTTGCAGCGCTGGAAATTGTCGGCTATGCTTGGCCCGGCGGCGACGCTGCCGCCAGCGAGCGCTCCGCCCCGGCGGGGCTTTTCAGATGAGGTTTCGATGCAAGTTCCATTTAACGATCTAAAGCGCCACTACGACTCGATGGCGGCCGAGCTTGACGCCGCCGCGCTGCGGGTGTTGCGCAGCGGCTGGTACGTCCTCGGCCCCGAGGTGAGCGCGTTCGAGGCCGAGTGGGCCGCCTTCTGTGGCTCGAAGCACTGCGTCAGCCTGGCCACTGGCACCGACGCGCTGCTGATCGGCCTGCGGGCGCTGGGGGTTGGCCCCGGCGACGAGGTGCTGACGGTCGCCAACGCTGGCACCTACACCACCTTTGCCGCCCACGCCGTCGGCGCCACGCCGCGCTATGTCGATGTCTCCCCCGACACCTACACCCTCGACCCGGCGCTGCTGGCGGCCGCGATCACGCCACGCACCAGGGTGATTGTGCCGGTGCACCTGTACGGCCGCGCCGCCAGCCTGGAGGCGATCCTGGCGGTCGCCGCGGCCCACAATCTGCCGGTGCTGGAGGACTGCGCCCAGGCGCACGGTGTGCGCTGGGGCGGGCGGCACGTCGGCACGCTGGGCGTGGCGGGCTGCTTCTCGTTCTACCCGACCAAAAATCTCGGCGCTCTCGGCGATGGCGGCGCGCTGATCACCAACGATGCGGCGCTGGCCGCCCGCGTTCGCCAGCTGCGCACCTACGGCTGGGGCGCGAAATATCGCACGACCGTGGCCAATGGCACCAACAGCCGGCTCGACGAGCTGCAGGCCGCCATCCTGCGGGTCAAGCTCCAGCATCTGGAGGCCCAGAACGAGCGGCGGCAGGCGATCGCGGCCCGCTACAGCGCTGGGCTGGCTGGGCTGGCGGTGCAGACCCCCGCGCCGGGCGCCAGCGAGCAGCATGTGTTTCACCTGTATGTGGTGCAGGTTGACGCCGCCCGGCGCGCCGCGATCCAGGCCGCTCTGCGCGAGGCCGGCATCGGCACCGATATCCACTATCCCTTCCCCGACCACCAGCAGCCGGCCTGGGCCGAGCGCTACGCCGACCTGCGGCTCCCGGTCACCGAGCGGCTGGCCGCCAGCATCCTGTCGCTGCCGTGCTACCCCGAGCTGGCCGACGCCGAGGTCGACGCGGTGGTCGCGGCGCTGCGCACGGTTTTGTCCGCCGACCAGTAATTCTGGACCTAAAATGCTGAGCGCCCGATAACATTCGGGCGCTCAGCGGCGTTTTAGGCTGGCTAGTGAAGATTAGGGTAGGGGTTAGCGAGGGTTGCACGGGTAAAAGGGCTTTGCTCAACCCGCTCTAATCCCGCCGCGAGATTGAAATCAGCTCCCAGCTGACCACCGATGGCGCTCGGCGGTAGGTATGGCCCGTCGGGGTGCCGGGCAACCGCGCCATCGGTGGTATGGCCTAAAAAATAGGCGACCTGGGCGGCCAGCGTAGGGTTGTCAGCCATCACTTTCAGAATCAGTGGCTCGCTCTGATGCGCCACAATGTCAAAGCGTTGCCCGTGCGTGTCACGTGGATCAAACATTAATTCTGTCCAAGCGCGGCTGGCGGGATTGTGGGAGTTGCCATCCGCGTCGACGTTGCGCGTATCGCCCCAGAGAAAGGCTTTGACCAACCGACAGTCGGGCCGCTCGTTCGGAGCCTGAACATAGAAAATCATCATCGGTTTGCATCCCGTGAGTAAAACCCTACCCCCAGATCGCCCGCCAGACCGCCTCGGTGTCGCCAAGGTCGTCCAATAGCGCGTCGGGCGAGTGGCTGGCCAGGGTGGCGCGGTCGAACGTTCCGGTGGCGACCGCCAGCACCCGCACGCCGCCGGCCCGCGCACAGGCGATGTCGTTGGGCGTGTCGCCGACCACCACCACGTGTTCGGCATCGACCTGCATGCCCGCAGCCCGCGCCCGCTGGAGCGCAATCGGCACCAGCTCGTTGCGCTGCTCGTGATCCGAGCCGAACGCGCCGCAGCGCCAGTCAAACCAGCCGTCCAGATCGGCGGCCTCCAGCTTGAGCCGGGCGGTGTCGACAAAGTTGCCGGTCAGCAGCGAGTTGGTGGCGTGGGGCGCCAGACGGTCGAGCGCGGCGCGGACCCCTGGCAGCACCTCGACCTCGGCGCGCAGTTTTTCGGCGATATGCTGCCACTCGCTGAGGTACGCCGCCTGGAACGCCGGAATGCGCCGGGTGATCTCGGGGTCCTCCATTGCGTGGAGCAGCAGGGTCTCGCGGACAATCTGGGCATCGGTCTTGCCGCCGTAGGAGATGCGGGCGATCTGTGGCGGCAGCTCGTAGACGCGCCGAAGCGCGGCATGAAAGGCGACCACCGCCTGCCGCGCTCCGCGAATCAGCGTCCCGTCAATGTCCCACAGAATCAGCTTACTTTCCGTCGCCATTGACCAGATCTGCCAGCGGTTTCACCAGCTCGCCCAGCTTCTGGAACTGCGGCCCCAGCTCGGTATCCTTGAGCGGAATATTGACCGGCACCGTCAGGCTGACCGGCACCGACGACTCCAGCGGGATCGTCATGCTCAGGAAGACCGGCAGCTCCAGCCCCTCGGGCAGGTTCAGCGCCACATTGGCCTTGAGAAAGCCCACGCCCGGCAGGGTGATGTCGGCGGGAACCTGCAGCGGCACGGCCTGGGTCACCCGCACGTTGGTGTTCTGGCTGACCGGAACCTGCAGGCTGATTGGCAGCCGCTCGTTGAGCGGCACGCTGGCCTTGATCGTGGCGTTTTGCAGCCCATCAATCGTGCCAGTCAGCTCGGCAACGGTGCCCTGGAGCGGATACAGGCCATTCTTGAGCCCAAACAGCCACACACCCAGAAATATCAGAACCGCAAACAAAATCACGTTGAGGCCAAACGACGTGTAGATCATAAACTTGTACATCCGGTCGATATCGACGCGGGTTACGCCTTTGCTATCTACTGCAGGAGCGGGGGTGTCAGAGCTGGCTTTCGTACTTGATGGGCGCTTGATTGACACGATGGGCCTCCTTCTGCGGGGCGATGCGGGGTGGATTACGCGCAAGTATACCACAGGCCCTTGGCTTTTGTGAAGAGTTAAGTGTAAAGCTGATCCGATCCGGCGATCAATCGAAGCTGGTGCAAATCATGCGATACGGACGCGATCTAAGCCGCTTTGGCCGGGCAGCCGCTCGCCGAATGCTGCGTAAAATGTTTGTCAACCTGAGGCTAGTAATCCCGCCTCCTGGGCCACGTCGTACGCGGCGGCGATGCTGGCCGACTGCAGCTCAGGTGTCTGGCTGGCGCGGGCCAGCGCGATGCTGCCCAGGGCCAGCAGGGCTGGCAGTATCGTCTGCTCGGCAGCGGTCAGCGGGCGAATCGCCGTGTAGCCTGTGAGAAAGGCTGCCCGCACCGCCGGCGCAAGCGGCCCCCAGTCGCGGTAGCGCGTCCCTAGAAACACGGCGCCCCAGGCCACATCGTCGACCCAGTAGCTCCAGCCCAGCTCCTCGAAGTCCAGAATGGCCCGCAGGTCCGACCCCTGAAATAGCAAGTTTGCCGCCCGATAGTCGTTGTGCGCCAGCCCCTGAGGCAGATCGGCGTGATCCAGCGCGACCCAGCGGCGAGCGATCTCATCCAAAGCGCCACTGAGCTGCGTATGCTTAGCAGACAGCGTGGGCAGCCAGGCGGCCAGCTCGGCGCCCAGGCTGGCGACTCTGGCGGGCGCTGTCAGCGGGGCAAAATCGGCCAGGGCCGGGTAGCGAGCCAGCGTGAGGTGGAGCCGGGCCAGGGCTGCTCCGGCGGCATGGGCCTGGGTTGGGTCGCTGGCATTCAGCGGGCTGCCATCAACCCAGTGGTGCAGCGCCACGGAGTAGGGCGCATTCAAAAGCTGGTATTCGCCCTGCTGGCTCGGTTGAATTGCTGGCACTGGCTGCGCGGCTTCTGCCAGCCAGTGGACCAGGGCCGTGCGCACAGCCAGGGCGTGATGAAAACGGCTCAGCGCACAGAGCTTGAGAATGTAGCGATCGGATGCGGTTTGGAGCCACACAACGGCGTTGGCCGCACTGATCGCCAGCCGATCGATGTGCTGAATACGCAGCCCATAGTTGGTGTACACTATAGCGGTCAGGGCAGCGACAGCAGCGGGCAGGGTTGCCCAGCCGAACCTGAGCCTCAATGCCGCGGCAGGATCCCCTTGCTCCCACAGGAACTCACAGTGTTCAAGTGTTGGTGTCATCGTTTAGCTCCAGAAAGGGCGTTTCATGAAACGAGTAGTGC
>JACCRK010000158.1 GCA_013813565.1 Herpetosiphonaceae bacterium | reverse complement strand
TGACAGCATCTAAGTGGGAAACCGGCCACAAGATAAGTCCTCCAGACACGCAAGTGTGAGAGGCGCCTGGAAGATCACCAGGCAGGCGACTGGGGGTGGAGGCCCGGCGACGGGTAGAGCCCACCAGAGCGCACAGCCAAGCGCTCGTCGGATGCCGCGCGTCGGCAGCTAATCATATAAATGTACAGTAGCTACTATAGTGTAAAAATAAGTCAGTAAGGCATTGGCACGTGTCGAGGTGGGCGTGAACCACGCTGCTCCATCCCGAACCAGGCCGTGAAAGCGCCACACACCGAGGGTACTGCGGTTTCGCCGTGGGAGCGTAGGGGGATGCGTGCCATACAATCAACAAATAGGACCAGCAATATTATTGCTGGTCCTATTTGTTTTAACTAATAAACTTTTTGGGAGTGGTTTTTTCTAAAATGAAGAACCGCTTGCTATTCAGCAAGCGGTTCTTCTGGTTGCATCACGATGACTAGAAAACTAGCCCTTTCGTGATGCTACTGTTACTATCACTCATTAGCATCACCTCCTTTATCCCTGTGCAGTAGTATGATGTATTAGTGCACGTGACGAAGTATATCACTGCGTTTAAGCGGTGTCAAGGTGTTGGAGTTACATCTTTAGGCTGATCAAGTTCTGCTGGGAGCGACACGCCATCTGTGTTGCTGATCAATGATGGGATAATGAGCGGCTGGCCAATGTAGATTACATTCGCATCAATGATATTGTTCGTCGTGGTGATTGCATCAACTGAGGTGTTAAAGGCTAATGCGATCGACTCAAGCGTGTCGCCCTGGCGGACTAGATAGAGACCTGGTGCTTGTGCGGTTGGCTCAAGCGCTAGGGCAAAGGTTGTTTTAGTTGCCTCCAGATCAATTGTGGGCGCTGGTGTCAGGTTGAAAATAGGGTTAGGTGTTGCTCGGTTGGTAACTGGCGTGCCGCAGGCACTTAACAGCAGAGCTATACTTAATCCTATCCATGAACGTAGTCGAAACATAAAAGATCCTCTCGTTTCTTTCTCCAATTGTCAGGCTTTTTCAATTCGAATAATGCTGCTGTCATCACTGCTCTGGGAGCTAGTGACGTGCCGGCCTGCGAGGAATAAATATCCATACATGCCACCACCGCTGATCAATGCTACGGCAATCTTTACCCAGAGCGGCAAATAGCTGGGAGAGATAAATCCTTCAATCAGACCGGCAAGAATGAGAAACATAATGATCGCACCCGATAGGATGAAGGCTCGTCGAGATGCGGCGAGCAGCGCAGTCCGCCGTGAGAGTAGTCCAGGTCGCAAAATGGCCCAGGCTAGCTGGAAGCCTGCGCCGCCAGCGAGGAAGATGATGCTTAGCTCTACTACTCCATGCGCTATGACAAAGGTCCATAGGTTGTCAGCGAAACCCATATTTTGAGCTGCACCTGATAGGACGCCGAGCATAAGTCCATTGAAGTACAAGATGTAGATCGTGAAAATGCCAACCGAGAGACCTCCAATAAAGGCGCGAAATGAGACCGAGATGTTGTTGGTCAGGATAATCGCCGCAGTTCCACCATTCTCGTCGTTGATGTCGCGCCACCACTCGCGGCCAGAGCGAATATTTTCAACCGCTGGGGCCAGTTCTGGGATCAAGGCCAGCCCTTGATTCGGGTCGCGCGCTGCAATAACCCAGCCAACTATCGCTGGAATGACGAATACGAGAAAGGCAGCGAGCGTGTAAGGGAGCGTTTCACGAAAGGTTCGCGGCAGCAGAACTAAAAAATAGTCCTTCAGTTTGCTGACGGCGGTCGAGCGCTCACGGTAGATCGCGCTGTGCCCTTGCGCAACCAGGTCGTTGAGGTAGATCGCTACCGGGTGACCGGGATAGTCGCGGCGAGCCTGGGCCAGATCGGAGGTCGCCTGACGATAAAGGCGACCAAGCTCTTGGAGATCACTGGCTTCAAGTCCAACAATATTGCTTTGCGCTGCCCGGATCAGCTGGGTTAGCCGTTCCCAGGTGGTGCGTTTGGCAGTGATAAAATCTTCTGCTACCATACCTGTATATCTCCTGCTATTTGCTATCTGAGATGGGGTACACGATGATTGAAAATCGCTATAGTGACCGATATATTGTTGATACACCGGAAAATATTGAATTTGGCTATGATGTCGCCGGTATTGGCGTGCGCTTTTTGGCCGCATTGGTAGATAGCGCTCTATTTAGTTTTATTATGTATATTATTTTCCGTCTGGTTGATTTTGATATTGGGTCGTCTGTATTCAGGGTATTTTTGATTGGCTCAACGTTGCTGCAATGTGCATATTATATCGCCTTTGAGCGCTTCTGGAATGGTCAGACACCAGGAAAGCGCTTGCTCGGTATTCGAGTTGTCCAGGAAGCTGGCCGTCCAGTTACCCTGATAGCTTCAGTTATTCGTAATTTTATTCGCTTGATCGATTTCTTTCCGCTACTTTACGGCACTGGCACCCTGGCTATGTTTGTTGATAAGCGATCACGGCGTATCGGTGACCTGGCGGCAGGAACACTGGTGGTGCGGGATCGCCAGCGCGTTACGCTGGACTCGTTGCTGGCCGGGACCCGTTCTGGTCGGGTTGCCAATGCCTTAGCCGGGAATAATACGTCGCTGTTGCCGAATATCGAGGCTTTACAGCCACACGATATGGATGTGGTCCAGGATTTTCTATTGCGTCGCAGTACGTTGGCGCCTGATCGCCGTACTCGCATCGCTTCTCAGCTCGCTTATGCGCTGTTTGGCCGGCTTGGCTACAGTGTTCCAGGTGATGCCGAGCTGTTTTTGCAGCAGGTCAGCGATCAATATGTCATTATTCAGGGCCAGAGCTTGAGCCAGTAGCGGCGATCGCTTGCTCCAGCAGATTGTCCGCTCCGGCTGGCAGCACGTGACGATTGGGGAGCCGGCGGAACCAGGCTCCCTGTTTACGGGCAAAGCGGTGGGTGTTGAACTTTAGCTGGCTGATACAGTCTGCGGCAGTTGCTGTACCCGCCCACAAGCCGGCAAATTCACGGTAGCCCAGGCTCGACATTGCCGGTAGCTCCCAGCTATAGCCGCTACGAATCAGCCCCAACACCTCGGCGATCAGGCCGCTATGAACCATGGCGCCAACCCGTTCGTCGATCCGGGCGTAGAGCTCAGGGCGTGGTCGCTCCAGATCGAGTGTGATCGTTCGATATGGCGGCGGCTGGCGCGTTTGCAGCACGCTCATCGGCTGGCCTGTCACGTGAAATACTTCGAGCGCGCGAATCACCCGGCGGACATTGCTGGAGTCAATCGCTGCGGCGGCTTCAGGATCAGCCTGGGCCAGCTTTTGATGCAAGCCGGCGCTGCCATCGCGTTCGGCCTGGGCCAGCAGGGCGTTGCGCAGCTCAGGCTGGGGTGGAACGTGAGGAATCTGCCAGCCCTCCAGCACTGCGGCCAGATATTGGCCGGTCCCGCCAACCAGCAAAGGTCTTCGTCCGCGGGCAACGATGGCGTCGATCGCGGCGTAGACCGCAGTCTGATAGGTGGCGAGCGAGTAGTCATCAGCTGGATCGATGATATCAATCAGATGGTGCGGGATCCTGGCTTGCTCTTGCGCGGTGGGCTTGGCGGTGCCAATATCCATACCCCGATACACCAGCCGCGAGTCTGCGGAGACAATCTCGCCACTCAGTGCCTCGGCCAGCTCCAGCGATAATGCGGTCTTGCCCACTGCGGTTGGGCCGACCAGGGCAACTAAAAGTGGATGTTCGGTATTCATTGGTGCATGATAGCGGTCTCAACTGCCATGTCAAGCACACTCACCCTTTTTGGTGTACAGTAAAGACCATAAACCATAGACCATAGAATCAGCGATATGCATTCTATGGGAGAACGGAGGATGCGATGTCTGACCAGAAAAAACGCCCATCAGATGCTCATGATTCAATTGAACAGGCAACTGGCGGCTTTGCCGGGCAAACTGGCTACAACAGCGATTTTACCGAAGGCCATTACGATAACGCGAGTGTTGTCCCATCAGAGGGCACGGTTGATGATCGGGCGGGTTCATATGAGTCGGGCTATGCCACGCCTGACCGGGATAGTGCGCTGACACCGCAATCACCACGTGATGCTGTCGGCGATAACGAACCAAGCAACAATTATACTGAAGGCCGCGAGTTGGACTCGGCTGGCAATCTGGTAGTGGAGGAATAAGCGTGCAACTCTACGACTCGCTGCGGCGAACGCTCGTACCAATTCAGCCCATCGATGATGTTGTTCGGATGTATGTGTGTGGGATTACGCCGTATGACACCAGCCATATGGGCCACGCCCGCACCTATGTGGTGTTCGATACGATGCGTCGACTGCTGGAGTGGCAGGGTTTACCGGTGCTGTATGTGCAGAACGTCACCGATATCGATGATGATGTGTTGCGTAAAGGCGCTGAGCTTGGGGTTGCCTGGGATGAGCTAGGACGGCGTGAAACCGAGAGTTTTCTCCGCAATATGGCCGCAATCAATGTCGCAATGCCGGACCACTATGTGAAAGCCACCGACTCAATGCCGGAGATTGTGGAGATTGTGAGCGGCCTGATCGAGCGCGGCGTAGCCTATGAGCATAATGGGAGCGTGTATTTTTCGGTGCAGGCCGACCCGAATTTCGGCAGTATGGCCCACAGCGACTACCCAACGATGTTGACAACCGCCAACGAACGTGGAAACTTCCCCAACGATCCGAACAAGCGCGATCCGCTGGACTTTGTGCTCTGGCAGGCCGCCAAGCCGGGCGAACCAACCTGGGCGAGCCCGTGGGGCGAAGGCCGTCCAGGCTGGCACATTGAATGCACGGCGATGGTTCTGCACTATCTTGGCCCCCGAATCAACATTCATGGCGGTGGGGGCGATCTCCAGTTCCCCCATCACGCCTGCGAGCTGGCGCAGGCCGAGTGCTATAGCGGGCAGACGCCGCATGTTGAGGCCTGGTCGCACGTTGGGATGGTCTGCTATGAAGGCGAGAAGATGAGCAAATCGCTTGGCAATCTGGTGCTGGTCAGCGACACTCTGAAGGAACATACAGCTGATGCGTTGCGGATCGCCCTGCTCAAGTATCCCTATCGTGAGGCCTACGAATATACCGACGCTGATGTGGTCTGGGCTGAGGGAGTCGTGGCCCGGCTGCAGTCCGCCGCCTCAAGCGCGGTTGGCGGCGGCGGACAGTCGGCCGAGGAGCTGCGTGTTGATATGCTGAACGCGCTGGATAGCGACTTCAATACGCCGGAGTGTATTCGGCTGCTGATTGCGCTGGCTGAAGCGGCGACGAATGGCGAAATTGATGATGCTGAGAGCGCCGCAGCAACGATTCGCGAGGTTGGCGCTATCTTAGGGCTAAGCGCCGAGCAATGGTAAGCTGGTAGGCTGGGGCAATGTGCAAAAACGGCTAGCCTGCCAGTGTTTTTGCACGTTGCCCCAGCCGCTGTTTATTCCCGTGCGACACCAAGCTGTAGCTCCAGGGCTTTGAGCAGTTGGAAGATATGGCGACGGTTAGAGCCAAAATCAACACTGCCCTTCAATGCCTGGGACTGAATATCGATCCGGGTTCGATTGCCCTCATCGATAAACGAAATTCGCATCTGGTCGGTAAGGATGCCGAGCATTGTTGAAATCTCGACCTGAAGCGACTGTTCGCTATCGGCACGGCTGGTTAGCTGCCAGCCACTCTGTGCAGTGATTGTCCGCACAGTTGCCTCGAACACCTCATCGCGACTTCTGGCAAAGTAGGGCGTGCGGAGCTCCTCGAACTGCGGTGTATCACTTGTACGGGCAGCGTTCGCATTGATGCCAGCGCGAAATTTTGCCGGAAAATTATCAACAAAGCGGTAGGCGTAGAGCACAACCCCAAAACAAAGCACAAATACGATGATCCGCTTCATAGGTAGTCGCTTCGGACGCGCCTGAAACACCCAGCGAACTAACGAGAAAACCGTGATCATCGCCACAATAATGGCGGCAGCAACAAATAGTTCCCACGGGAGAAGCTCTTTATCCATGGACCTACAACCTCCTTGGCAAAAATGATAGCAAGGCACCATGCTACCACAATCGTTTCATTCTTAAATTACTGGCCGTGGTTTGCCATACGATACCACCCCGTTATTATTGCTGAGAACGATTTGCAACCAGCGAGGCGCCTATGCCCCCAGAACATGTAGCGCGTGGCATCAAACGATCATCGGCGTTGAAGATCCAGCGGCAGCTGCTGTTGATCCGCTGCCTCTGCCGCAGGCCACTAACCAGCGAGGCCCTGATCGACGAGGTTAATCTGCTGATGCTTGATGCCTATCCCAAAGCCGCCCGCGAGGCCTTTCGCCACGACCTGCGGGCGCTCCGGGAGATATTTGGCTGTGTGATCTCCTATGTTGCCGGGATTGGCTATCAGCTGATCAGCGTGGGCGACCTGGCGCTGCTTGATCTCTCCGTCGATGAAATTGCTGCCCTGCGCTTTCTCGACTCGATCTATAACGCAACCAGCAACAATCTGCCCGAGTATCAGCATGTGCGCCAGCTGGTGGCGCGGATTGTGGATCTGCTGCCGGTCGATCAGCGTGGGGCTTTAAACGAGGGCGAGCCGACGGTCAGGCTGGCTGGCCCGCAGACCCCCTATCCCTACGATGTGGCCACGCTGCGCCTGCTGCGGCGCGGGCTGACGCTGCGGCGCGAGGTGCGCTTCCGCTATCAGCCCAGCCTACGGCCTGATGAGGAGGCCCACCGCATCGCCCCGATTAACTTATTTACCCGTGATAGCCATCTTTATCTGCTGGCCTACTGTTTAGATGGGCCGGCTGGCATGGAGGAGCGGGTCGGCGGCTTTGTCGACTACCGCGTGGACTATATTGTCAAGGGCAGCGTGGTGGTCTCGCCAAAGGTGCTCCCGCCAACATTGCCCAAACGCCCAATCTGGACGATCTGCTATGAGCTGGCCCCAGAGGTAGCCCGCAAGGGGCGGGTGGCGCACTGGTTTTCTGATACGCAGATTGAGTATCGGCCCGATGGCTCGGCGCTGGTGACCGCCACGGTGCATAATCTGTGGCAGACTCGCCAGATTCTGCTGCGCTATCTGGATAGCTGTATGGTGCTGGAGCCACCTGAGCTGGTCGCGCTCATGCGCGAGGCGGCGCAGAAACTTAGCCAGAAATATGCCGTTTAGGGATCGGGGTTCAGGGATCGGGGCTACAGGTTGATCTATTTCAATGTGATTCGACTAGACCTCATTTGTGCCCTAGGGTGCAGGTTATAGTACTTGTGAGTGAGTAGATTGGTTAAGCGGCAGAGCGATCGCTCTGCCGCTTTGGTGTGGAGCTTTGGATGAATCGATCGTCTGGGATAGTGATGCGGCTGGCCCACATTCTGTCGTATGTGCTGCATCCGGCGGTGCTGCTGCTGGTAACTATGGCGCTGCTAAGCCTGGTTCAGGCGAAGTCGAGCGGACGGACCCTGCTGGATCTGGGGATTCTCCTGCTGGGGCTGCTGCCAGGGCTGCTGTACATCGCCTGGAAGGTGCGCCGGGGCGCGGTGAGCCACCCGCATCTGCTGCTCAAGGAGGAGCGTCGCGTTGTGCTGCCCTTGTTTTTACTTGGCTTCGTCGGCTCTCTGCTGCTCTACAAGCTGACCGGAGCGCCCGATTTCATCGCCGAGGGTATGGCGATCGGCCTGCTGGAGGGCGTTGGGCTGACTATCATCACGCGCTTCTGGAAGATTAGCCTCCACGCCGCTGTCTCGATGACCTGCGCGGCGTTTCTGGTGCCGCTATCAGCGGCGCTGGCCGCCGGCATGGGAACAGCCGCGCTCATCGTGGGATGGGCGCGGCTGCCGGTCAATCATCATACGGTGGCCCAGGTGGTTGGCGGCTGGGCCTATGGATTTGGCGTGACCCTGGTGCTGCTGGCGCTGCTGACCGACTATCTCTAGGCGGACGGTCGGCGGGACGAGGCGGGTACGGAGACCCGCCTTACAACCTGATTTCGCCGCTCAGGATTATGGGCTAGGCCGCGATGGTGGCCAGGTGGCGCAGGGCGGTCAGGACCGCGTCGGCGACGACCGTGGTGGAGCTGGCGGCGCCCGGCTCGGCCAGGTCGGCGGTCACAATGCCAGCCGCGAGGGTCACGCCGACGGCCTCTTCAACGGCCCGTGCCTCATCCTCCAGGCCCAGCGAGTAGCGCAGCAGCAGCGCCGCGCTTAGAATGGTCGCCAGCGGGTTGGCGCTGCCCTGGCCGGCGATGTCGGGGGCGCTGCCGTGGATTGGCTCGTACAGGCCGCGGGTGCCCTCGCCAAGCGAGGCCGACGGCAGCAGCCCGAGCGAGCCGGCCAGCATCGAGGCCTCGTCGGTCAGAATATCGCCAAACATATTTTCGGTGACGATCACGTCGAAGTCGGTTGGGCGGCGCAGCAGATGCATCGCACATGCATCGACCAGAATATGCTCCAGCTTCAGGTCGGGGTACTCGCTGGCCACGATCGCGCTGGTGACCCGCCGCCACAGCCGCGAGGTCTCCAGCACGTTGGCCTTGTCGACCGAGGTGACCACTCCCCGGCGGGTGCGGGCGAGATCGCAGGCCCGGCGCACGACGCGGGCGATCTCGCTGGTGGTGTAGACGCAGGTGTCGGTGGCGCGCTCCTCATCGGCCCGTACGTAGACCGAGGTTTTCTCGCCGAAGTAGATCCCGCCGGTCAGCTCGCGGACGACGACCAGATCGACGCCCTGGACAATCTCGGCCCGCAGCGGCGAGCGCCGGGCCATCGCCGGGGTGACGGTGACCGGGCGCAGGTTGGCGTACAGCCCCAGCGCCTTGCGAATCCCCAGCAGCCCCTGCTCGGGCCGCACCGCCGCCCGTGGGTCGTCCCACTTCGGGCCGCCGACCGCGCCAAGCAGCACCGCGTCGGCGCTCTGGCAGACCGCGAGGGTCGCAGCGGGCAGCGCGGTGCCGTGGGCATCGATCGCGCAGCCACCGATGAGCGCCTCGCTGAACTCGAACGTGTGATGCCAGCCCTCGGCCACCGCCCGCAGAACTCGCACCGCCTCGGCGACCACCTCAGGCCCAATCCCGTCGCCGGGAAGGAGGGCAATTGTTGCTTTCATTGTTGTTCCTTATTAGCGATCAGTGATCAGTGGTCAGTGGCTAGTAATCAGAAGGTCTGATTTTTCAATGCGACCCACTGACCACTAGCCACTGATCACTAGCTACTAAACATCGCCATTAGTGGTCAGTGGTCTGATTTTTCAATGCGGCCCACTGACCACTAGCCACTGATCACTAGCTACAAGCTACTGGTATTCACCCGCTGCGGATTGGCGCCCTCGTAGGCGCTGATGGCGGCCTCCTGGTCTTGCAGGTAGCCGAGTTGGTCGACGCCGTGGAGCAGGCAGTGCTTGGAGAAGGCATCGATTGGAAAGCCCACCGTCTGACTGTCGTTGATCACGATCTGCTGGTTGGCCAGATCGACCGTGATCGTCGTGGTCGGGTCCTCCTCGCACAGGCTGGTCAGCTGGAGCAAGGTCTCGGGGTCGACAACGATCGGCAGCAGACCGTTTTTCAGGGCATTATTTTTGAAGATATCGGCGAAGTAGGTGCTGATGACCGCCTTGAACCCAAAGCCCTGGAGGGCCCACGGCGCGTGCTCCCGCGATGACCCGCAGCCGAAGTTATGCCCGGCCACCAGCACGCCGGCGCCCTGGGCCTCCGGGCGATTGAGCACAAACGCCGGGTCGGAGCGCCAGTCGGTGAACAGGGCCTCGCCCAGGCCGTTCTTGTCGGTGACCTTGAGATAGCGGGCTGGGATAATCTGGTCGGTATCGATATTTTCAATCGGCAGCGCCACACAGCGGGCGCGAAAGGTCTGAGTTGGTTCCATAGCAATGTTTCCTTTATCTATTGGACAGCTACAGCATCTCACGCACATCGGCGACCTGGCCGCTGATGGCGCTGGCCACGGCGGTGAGCGGGCTGGCCAGGAAGGTGCGCCCGCCCTTGCCCTGGCGGCCCTCGAAGTTGCGATTCGAGGTGGAGACCGCGTACTGGCCCGGCGCCAGCTGATCGCCGTTCATGGCGATACACAGCGAGCAGCCGGCCTCGCGCCACTCAGCCCCGGCGGCGCGAAAGATCTCGTGGAGGCCCTCGGCCTCGGCCTGGGCCTTGACCCGCTGCGATCCGGGGACGACCATCATCCGCACGCTGGCGGCGACCTTGTGGCCTGCGATCAGCTGGGCGGCGGCGCGCAGATCGGTGATGCGGGAGTTGGTGCACGATCCGAGGAACACCACATCGATTGGGTGGCCGAGCAGCGGCTGGTTTGGCTCCAGGCCCATGTAGTGCAGGGCTTTGTCGAGCGCGCTGCGCTGGCTGAGGTCGCTGTAGTCGGCCGGGGCCGGGGTGCTGCCGGTGACCGGAATGCCCATGCCGGGGTTGGTGCCGTAGGTGATCATCGGCGCGAGATCGTCGGCGTTCAGCTCGACGACCAGATCGTAGGTCGCGCCAGGGTCGCTGGGCAGCGTGCGCCACTGGGCCACGGCGGCGTCCCAGACGGCGCCCTGGGGCACGTGCGGGCGGCCCTTGAGCCACTCAAACGTGGTGTCGTCGGGGGCGATCATCCCAGCGCGGGCGCCGGCCTCGATCGACATATTGCAGACCGTCATCCGCTCCTCCATCGACAGCGCCCGAATCGCCGCGCCGGTGTACTCCAGCACATAGCCGGTGCCGCCGCCGACGCCGATCTTGGCGATAATCGCCAGAATGATATCTTTGGCGGTGACGCCGGGGTGCAGGGTGCCCTCGACCCGAATCTCGCAGGTTTTGGGCTTCTGCTGGAGCAGGCACTGGGTCGCCAGGACGTGGCCGACCTCGCTGGTGCCGATCCCGAAGGCCAGCGCGCCAAACGCGCCGTGGGTGCTGGTGTGCGAGTCGCCGCAGACGACCGTCATCCCCGGCTGGGTCAGGCCCTGCTCAGGCCCGATCACGTGGACAATGCCCTGGTTGATCGTGCCAAGCTGAAACAGCGGGATGCCAAACTCGGCGCAGTTGGTGACCAGCTGGGTCAGCTGCTTCTGGGCGATCGGGTCGGTGACTGGGATGATGCCGTCGGCGCCGCGCGGCGTGGTCGGGGTGCTGTGGTCCATCGTGGCCAGGGTGCGGTCGGGGCGGCGCACCTGTAGGCCGCGCTCGCGCAGGGTGGTGAAGGCCTGCGGCGAGGTGACTTCGTGGACGAGGTGGAGGTCGATGTAGAGGGTCGCCGGCGACTCTTCGTCGGCGGCCTGCACGATATGGGCATTCCAGACTTTTTCAAAGAGTGTTTTAGGCATATGGTTCTCCAAAAATAGCGAGTAGTCGGCCTTCGCCGTGGGCTCCTTAATCAGGGTCTATAGGGTCTTATTGTGATCATTGGGGTCTTTTGATTCGCCACCCTTCCGTCCCTCCCCGGAGGGAAACGCAGGGGTTTTCATCCCCCTGCACCCCCTAAAAGTTTAGTTTGTGTATAGATGAGGCTCGATGGGTATATTCAACGTTCTGATTCGTTTGTGTTCGCTATATCTCCAATAATGCCAATGTCCCTAGCTTCCCCTCTCCCGCCCACCGGGCGGGTGCCCTTTGGGCGTGGTGGCGCCGCAGCGTCGGGGTGAGGGCTAATCTCCGCGCCCCTACCCAACCAGCTCCAGCCAGCCCCATTTGTCCTGGGTCTCGCCGCTGAACAGGCCGAAGAAGGCATGTTGCAGGACGGTCGTGATCGGGCCGCGCCTGCCGGCGCCGATGGTGATTCCATCGACCGAGCGGATTGGGCTGAGCTCGGCGGCGGTGCCGGTGAAGAACAGCTCATCGGCGAGATACAGGGCCTCGCGGGGCAGATTCTGCTCGCGGATCTCGTAGCCCGCCTCGCGGGCCAGCGACAGCACCGTGTCGCGGGTGATGCCGGGCAGGATTGCGGCGGTAACAGGCGTGGTGTAGATGATGTTGTCGCGAATGATAAACAGGTTCTCGCCGCTGCCCTCGCTGAGCATCCCATTCGTGTCCAGCGCGATCCCCTCGACGTAGCCGTGGCGGGTCGCCTCCATGACAATCAGCTGTGATGAGAGATAGTTGCCGCCGGCCTTAGCCATGCTCGGCAGCGTGTTGGCGGCCGGCCGGGCCCACGACGAGACACACACATCGACCCCCAGCTCCAGCGCCTCGGCCCCGAGATACGCGCCCCACTCGATCGCTGCGATCATTGTCTCGACTGAGGCGCCAAGCGGATTGACCCCGATGGTGCCGTAGCCGCGCCACGCTAGCGGGCGCAGATAGGCCGCCGTCAGCCCGTTCTCGCGCACCACCGCGTGGCAGGCCGCCG
>JACCRK010000143.1 GCA_013813565.1 Herpetosiphonaceae bacterium | reverse complement strand
GCCTGCACCAGGGTTGTGAGCGCCTGCACGGTGTGGATATCGAACGATACAATCCCACTGCCATCGAGCAGCACCTCCTCACAGCCCTGCGCGCTGATCGTCTCCAGCACAGCCTCCGTCAGCCGCTCCCAGCGCAGCTGATCGAGAACCCCCACCAGCGGCACAATCAGGATATTGTCAGTCAGCGGAATGAGCGGGATTTTCAGCCCGCTGACGGCGTGCTCCAGCTCGCTCAGCAGCCGCGCATTCTCCAGCGCCACGGCGACGGGGTTCGCCAGCGCCTCCAGCAGCGTCTGCTCGAACGGCCCGTAGATTCCGGTCTGATAGCTTTGGATATTGAAAATACCAATCATGTGCTCGCCGAGCAGCAGCGGCACGCTCAGCCAGGCCCGCGAGCGCTTTTCTTCGTTGCCAAACGGTCGGGGTTTGGCGGTGGGAAAGCGTGTGCGCATATCGGCATGTAAGTCGCCAAACAGCAACGACTGGCGCTGCGCCACCATCCAGCTAATCAGCTCCGAGCTGTGATAATTCCAGTTGTCGGTTGAAAATGTCTCGCTGCCCTCATCAATCGCAAACACCGTCTGCATGCTGTCGCGGGCCTGGTCGAAGATTTCGATGTAGCCGGCATCGTAGGGAATGACGGTGGCCAGTACCTGGTAGATGGTGCGATACAGCACCGGCAGATCGCGCGGCACCAGCACGGCACGGGCGACTGCATGGACGGCATCCAGGGCCTGTTCGAGATTGTCCAGCCGAATTTTTTGTTCGCTCATGGTTGTGTCGCTCATCGTGGAGCCTTCACTTTCGCGCCTGAACGCAGGCCAAACTCCAGCACGCCTTGCTGCACATTGCGCACAACGGCAAACCGACTAAGATCCATCCCCAGCGCGGTGATCTGCTGGCTGAGGTCGGCCTGCACGCCGCTGAGCATACAGGTGGCGCCCAGCAATCCAACCGCCTGAATCATCCGCAGCAGCGCCGCTAGCGCCGCTGGCTCAACCCTGCTGACGGCGGTCAGGTCGAGCAGAACCTGTTTGGTGCGGCTATGCTGGATAGTGTGCAGCAGGGTTTGCTGGGCGATCTGCACCCGGTCCAGGTCGATCTGGCCGAGCAGCGGCAAAATCAGCAGCTGCTCGTTGACCGGAATCAGGGGGGCGCTCAGGGCCGAGCGGGTCGCTTCAAGCTGGGCAATCAGGTTGGCCTGGCCCACCGCGATGGCGGTCATGCTGGCCAGTGTCAGCAGCAGGCGCTCCTCGTGCGGGCCATAGACCCCCTCCTGATAGCTTTGGACATTGACTACGCCCGTAACCGACTGATCGATCATCATCGGCACCGTCATCCAGGCCTTCGAAAAGTTCTTGTTGTTGCCAAAGGCGGTCATCGCCAGCGTGTAGTTGGGAAAGCGCGTTTGAGCCTCTGCGTTCAGGTTAGCGAAACGAATCGGGGCGGCGTTATGGATCAACCAGCCGGTTGGCTTATCCGCAGAGTAGGCCCAGGCCTTAGCAGGGGGATACTCCACATCATCATCAACCAGGAGCTGGGTTTGTACCATTGACTGGCCGGGAAGAATCAGCGCGATAAAAAAGGCGTCAACCGCCATAATCTGCTTAACGTTGCGATGTAAGCTACGGTACAGCGCCAGCAGGTCGCGGGGATTGTGGATGGCCCGACCGTACTCGGCGAGCACATCAAGCTCGGTCTGGGCCAGCGTCAGGCGGTGGGCGAGTTCAGCGGTGGGTTGTTCGCTCATCAGCATTTCCTATCGTAAGGCTTGAACACATGGTCGCTAGCTGCCAGTAGCTAGTAGCTGGCAGCTCGTACAGGTTAATCTGCTAGCAACTAGTTACTAACCCACTACAACTTCAGCCGCTGGGCCGCGAGAAACATGCCGAAGAGGGTAAACAGGGCGTTGGGCACGGTCATTCCAAGGTACTGGCGAATCACTGACTCGCCCAGATACGGCCTGACCTGGCTGAAGGTAAGCCCCTCTTTGACCAGAACACCCCAGGCCAGCGCGACCACGGCGGCGACCAGCACAGTGCCGGCGGCGGCGATCTGCAGCTGCGGGCTGCGGCGCTCGTTGGCCGCCCGCGCCACGCCCTCGCCGGCCAGCAGCCCGATGATCAGGGCGAACCAGAAGCTCCAGTCGCCGATGTTGCCCGTGTAGCGAAACTGCCCCCAGGCCACCCCGCTGACCAGCCCGATCGCCGTGGCGGCGGCTAAGGCCTTGAGGTATTGCTGGCGGCTGACCTGCGCCAGCAGCGAGGGGACAAAATAGGTGCCGTCGCGGCCACGGGCGGCGCCGGTGCACTTGGGGCAGCGCAGCCCGACCGGCGTGCGGATGGCACAGACCAGACAGATCGGGTCAAGACACTTCGAGCAGCGCACGCTGGTAGCTGTCTGCGGGTGGTTGATACATTTCGGCTCTTCTTGGTCAGCGATAATTGTTTGCATAATTACTCTATGATCTCATAAGTGGGCAGCGGTAAACGCGGTAAACGTGGTAAAGCGTTCATCACCGTACACTTACCACTCATCCTTGTGCTTGCGTGCTTCACGCCAGGCGGCCCAGCCAAAAATCGGCACCGCCGTCATAATCCGTCGCCAGCGGCTGGGGTGGCGCAGCAGACGATACCCCCATTCTAACCCCAAACGGCGGATGATGCGCGGCGCACGTGGGCGAATTCCGGCCAGATCATCAAACGTACCGCCCACCCCAATGCCCAGCGGAATCTGCAGCGCGGCCCCGTGGCGGCGAATCCACAGGTCCTGGGCCGGCGCACCATAGGCCACCAGCACAATATCCGGGCGGGCGGCGCGAATCTGGGCGGCGATGGCGGGCTGGGCGGCGCTGGCGGGCGACCCCGCCCAGGTTCCAGCGATCACCACGCCGGGAAAGCGCTCGCTGAGGGCGGCGGCGGCCTTTTCGGCGACCCCAGGGGCGGCCCCAAGCAGAAAGATGCGCCAGCCGCGTTGGGCGCTCTCGGCGGCCAGCCGCTCGGTCAGGTCGATACCGGTCACCTTTTCCCGCAGCGCGTGGCCCTGCCAGCGGGCGGCATACAGCAGCCCGGTGCCATCGGGCACGGCCAGGGTGGCGGCCTCGAGGGTCGCATGAAAGCCCAGATGCTGCTGGGCCGCCATCACAAACTCGGGGTTGATGGTGGCGATCTGATGCGGGCCGCCACCGGCGATCATCGCAGCGATCAGCGCGATCGTCTGGTCCATCGTCACATCATCGACCCGCACCCCGAGAATGCGCAGCGATTTAATCGTCGCCGGCCGTTCGATCAGCCGGCTCACGTTGGGTTGGCCTCGTCCGCGGTAGTGCTGCTGTGGCGCTCAGCCAGCGTCTGCCAGATCGCATCCGGCGCCAGGCCCTGGTTGACCAGCAACACATACAGGTGATAGATCAGGTCGCTGGCCTCGTTGCGCAGCTCGTCGGGATCGGCATTTTTGGCGGCGATAATCACCTCGGCGGCCTCCTCGCCAATCTTCTTGCCGATCTTATCGACGCCCTTCTCAAGCAGATAGGTGGTGTACGATCCGGCCGGGCGGCTGCGGCTCCGCTCAAGCAGGAGGTCGTGCAGCTGGGCGCTGAACGAGGCTGGCACGGGCGCAGCGCTGGTGGGCTGGCCGGCCAGGCTGGTGGCGAAGCAGCTGCGGTCGCCGGTGTGGCAGGTTGGCCCGGCTGGCTCGGCCAGAATCAGCAGAGCGTCGCGGTCGCAGTCGGCGCGGGCGCTGATAAACTGCAGCCCATTGCCGCTGGTCGCGCCCTTGGTCCACAGCTCCTGCCGCGAGCGGCTCCAGAAGGTAACCTGGCCGCTGGCCTGGGTGATCTGGAGCGACTGGGCGTTCATATAGCCGAGCATCAGCACCTCGCCGGTTCGGGCATGCTGCACAATCGCCGGGATCAGGCCGGCTGAGTCAAAGTTTAGTGAAAGCATAATGATCCTGCTAAGAAAGGAAGAAGGCCGCCCGCGTGAGGTGCGCCTTCTTCCTTTTGGGATGGTGAACGAATCCTGTGGCGAAAGCGCCCTAGTGCCGAAAGTGACGGTTGCCGGTAAAGACCATCGCGACTCCGGCGGCATCGGCGGCGGCAATCACCTCGGCATCGCCCTGGGAGCCGCCGGGCTGCACAATCGCCACCGCGCCAGCGTCAATCGCGGCCTGGACGCCATCGGCCTTGGGGAAAAACGCATCCGAGGCCAGCACGCAGCCCTGGGCGCGTTCGCCAGCTTTGCGGGCTGCGATCTGGACCGAGTCAACTCGCGAGGGCTGCCCGGCGCCCATGCCAACCAGCTGCTGGCCCTGGGCCAGGACAATTGCGTTGGATTTGACGAAGGCGCAGGCGCGCCAGGCCCAGCGGAGCGCCGCCATCTGCTCATCGGTCGGCATGGCCTTGGTCACCACGCGCCAGGCTGTATCATCGTGAGAGACCTGATCGGTCTGCTGGACCAGCAGGCCGCCGCTCACCGAGCGGTAGTCCCAGCCTGGGCGGATCGACTGGTCGGTCGGGACTTTAAGTAGGCGCAGGTTGGTCTTTTCAGCCAGAATCATCAGGGCCGTGTCGGTGAAGTCCGGCGCGATGATGACCTCGTAGAAATATTTCTTCAGCACCTCGGCCAGCGCGCCATCGACCGGCCGGTTGACCCCGACGATGCCACCAAACGCCGAGACGGGATCGCCGGCGCGGGCCTGCTCGTGGGCCGTGACCAGCTTCGCGTGCGAGGCCAGGCCGCACGGGTTGGAGTGCTTGAGAATGGTGACGGTTAGCTCGGCAAAGTTCTGGACGATCTGCAGTGCCGCATCGGCATCAAGCAAGTTGTTGTACGACAGCTCTTTGCCCTGCAGCTGCGTGGCGTGGGCCAGCGTGTTCGGGGCGGCGCTGGTCGACCGGTAGAACGCCGCCGGCTGATGGGGGTTCTCGCCATAGCGCAGGGTTTGCACCCGCTCCCAGGCCTGCGGCAGGGCGGCCGGGAAGGTCTCGGTGGTCAGATAGGCCGCGATGGCGCTGTCGTAGCTGGCGGTGTGGGCGAAGGCCTTGGCGGCCAGCTCGCGGCGCAGCTCGGCGGTCAGTCCATTGTCGCGCAGGGCCGTTGCCACCCGCGCGTAGTCGGCGGGATCGACCACCACCAGCACGTGGGCATGGTTTTTGGCCGCCGCCCGCACCATCGTCGGCCCGCCGATATCGATCTGCTCGACCGCCTCGGCCAGGGTCACGTCCGGGCGGGCGATGGTCTGGGCGAAGGGATACAGGTTCACCACCACCAGATCGATCAGGCCGATCGCGTGCTCGCTAAGCTGGGCCAGGTCGTCGGGGACATCGCGCCGGGCCAGGATGCCGCCGTGGACAGCCGGGTGCAGGGTTTTGACCCGCCCGCCGAGAATTTCGGGGAAGCTGGTCAGGGCGCTGACGCTGTGGACCGGCACGCTGGCTGCCACCAGGGCCGCTTTGGTGCCGCCGGTTGAGTAGACTTCAACGCCCAGATCGCAGAGGCTGCGGGCAAATTCCGCCACCCCACGTTTGTCGGAAACACTGATGATCGCTCGCATTGGGTGATTCTCCTAAGGAGACGATAGGCTACAGGCTGGCGACGATAGATAACGGTCTATCACGTTCAGCCAGTCTATAGCCTATTGCCTAGCGTTTGTTCTATTGTGCCCAGGCGAGCGGCGTTGACATGTGTCGGCTCCCCCGTGGTTAAACCACGTCGACTCGCCAGTCACCGACGCGGGAATTATAGCCCGCACAGCTGCTTTTGACAACTTCAGAGCCGCAATCGCCACAGGGGTACTTACTCAGTTGGGCCTAGTATTTGCGCCGGCTTGATGGCTGTTTCTATAATTTCCATACGCGCTTGACAAAGATCAATGACAGGCGTATACTTCCGCTCAAACCTTCTCCTCTCTCTTCTCTCCCACCAGCCGCCCAGCATTTCTCCGGGCGGCTGGTGGTTTTTAGTGCCTGTGTAAACTCCTGGCTGCTCAGCACTGAGAAGCTAAAATAATACCGCGCTTCTGAATTCAATCCAGAAGCGCGGTATTATACTGAATGGATCCCTAGAGATTACTTAAGTGCACTACCTACGGTGCTGAGTTTGTTGTTGACGTTACGTCCCAACACGGTCAAGACACCAATGACAACAATTGCAATAAGTGCAAGAATGAGCGCATACTCAACCAGACCCTGGCCTTCTTCCTTCGCAAAAAATGAACGAAGCATCGTAGAACCTCCTGAAAAATAAAAAATCCTATCCTTATAATATGTTAATTATTCATTATGACTATAGGATTTTAGTCCTTATCTAGTATCACCCATCCATTTATTCTGTCGAACGAGCGATCGCTGCTGTACTAACCCATACTCAGGAGACGAGGGCTTTTCGAACACTATATTCGGGTGTTTTGTCGCTCCAATCAACTATGCGTGCCAGGTTCTACCGGATCTCCCGTGGTGGCCACTAAATAGCGGATCTTGCTCCATAGCCGCATCACTGGCATGATGGTGCGCATTGATTGATGAAATCTCGAGGTATGTATGGCCAAGCCGCCGACGATTG
>JACCRK010000130.1 GCA_013813565.1 Herpetosiphonaceae bacterium | reverse complement strand
CGCACCTACGCCGATGTGATCGCGCTGCGGGCGGTGACGACCGACGACTTCATGACCGCCGACTGGGCACGGCTGCCGACCGAGCTGCTGGCCAAGGTCTCGAACCGCATCGTCAACGAGGTCCAGGGCGTGAACCGAGTGGTCTACGACATCTCCTCCAAGCCGCCGGCCACGATCGAGTGGGAGTGATCGCCGGCTGAGCCGGTCCAAGCCAATAGATCAATCTCCCATGAACGTTATGGGGTCTGGTAGCTTTTGACAAAGCCGCCAGGCCCCATCGTGATTCTGAGCCACAGCGAAATTGGCCCAAAATTGCCCCAAAATCGGCGCAAAAACCGCGCTGTGCCTGCATCTATACAGAGCGAGAGCAGAAGGAGATACCCGCGGGAGTTGAGGGAGGAGCACAAGGTTGCTACGGCGATGCGAATCGCCCCAGTGTGTACAGTAAGGAGGCTTTCAATGCCCGATGAGCAAGGTGGGATTCAGGACGAGATGTTTCGTAAGCTTAAGGCGAATAGCGAAGATCCCGAGCGCCGCCGCGCCTTCAAGGAAGATATTACCCGCCGCCATCGTGAGGCCGGGAAAAGTATGTTTGGCTCGCATCCCGCCTATCCAGGCGAGCGTGTCGAGGTGTTACCGGATGGGCGCTGGTTCATCATTGATCAGAATTCTGTGCGGGTACGTGAAGTTGACCCCCAAGACTAAGTTGGTATGGACAAGTACATTTACACCATATCAAGGAGTTTCCTTGCGGGTTTAGAGAGTAGAGAGAGGAAAATTGTATGGCTGCTGAGAAGCCGCAATTTGTCATGCTGGCCGGACCAAGTGGCTCCGGCAAGACTACATTTCTGAATAACAATCGCGACACTTTTCCTGAGCATGTGGTCACCCCGGATGCCTTTATGGATCAGTTCTCTGACTTATCCAAGAATGAAGCGCGTCAGAATGCGGTGGTGTTAGCCAACACCCAACAGGCAGACCTGATTGAGCAGCGCCAGTCATTTGTGCAGGAAACCCTGCTGGCGGATGAGGCCAAGATTGATCTGCTGCGTGAGATGCAGACACGTGGGTATGAGACCAGGTTAGTCTACATGTGTCTGAATAACCCCAAAGATAATGAAGATCGTGTAAAGCATCGGATTGAAGAGGGTGGGAATTTTGTTCCAGCGAGACTTGTAGAAAAAGATTACCATCTATCGCTGCAAAATCTGCCCCAAGCAGTGCTAGTTGCTGATAAAACCCAGATTTTTGACAACACAGCTTTTGGTGAACAGCATGCCCATGTCGTCAGCATCGACCATGGCGCGGTGATCGAGCAGGCGCCGGAGCTGCCGCAGTGGGTCGAGAAAACATTCCCCAACGGCATTCAGGCCCACCTGGACGCCGGCAGCCGCGAGCGCGAAGCCCAGCAGCTCGGCGGGTCGCGCAAAAAAAGCATCGATCTGGACCGCTGACACCGGCTGTTTAGCCAACTATTTCAAGGAGGAAGCAATGACTAATCCTGACTGGGATGATAAGACAAGTGAAGAAAAGCAATCGGTCTACGATCGACTGAAGAATTTGAAGGGCCAGACTGACGAACAAATGATTACCCGCTACAGCGAGCTAGGCATCAGCATGTACGGCTCGCTCCCGGCATATCCTGGTGTGATTATAGAGACCGCCCCGGATGGACGCCTCTATATCGTTCGCCGTGAGGGAGATACATTCACCCGTGTACGTGAGATCGAGGCGTAGGCTATGCGTGAAGATCGTCCTACGATGTGGCTGCTTGCCGGACCCAACGGCTCCGGCAAGAGCACCTTCTATGCGAATAATCTGGCTGATGACGTTAAGACCTACGTTAATCCTGACCAAATTGCAAAAAGCCTGACCCATATCCAGGATCAACAAGTCCGCGATCGGGAGGCAATGGAGATGTCTGATCGGCAAAGACAGGCTTTGATTCGTGAAGGTCGCTCGTTTGCTGCTGAGACGGTGTTTTCTCATATATCTAAAGTGGATCTAATCAAGGATGCTAAGGCTGCTGGGTTCGATGTGAATCTGGTATTTATCAGCACGGATGATCCAGAGATCAATCTTGGTCGTATTGATCAGCGCGTCAAGGAAGGTGGACATAGTGTGGCATCGGCTAAAGTTGCGCCACGATATGAACGTGCCCTTGATAATTTACGGATTGCATTGCCGATTACTGATAATGCATATCTTTACGATAACTCTGTTGCTGGTAAGCCGCACCGTTTAGCTGTAGCTGTTGAGCGTGGGATTGTTTCTGAGGTTAGTCCCCAACTACCAAAGTGGGTTGAGCGGACCTTCCCAGAGGGTGTTCAGACATATCTGGATCGGTGCAACGTCGAGCGTCAGCACGAAGTTTCCAGGTCGCGCAAGCAGGATAGCGGCCTTGATCGATAACTCACGCTAGCCGCGCAGCTGCCGGGCAGGAGCTGTCTGGGGGTGTCCACCCACGTGAATTTTTGTGGCCCCGCGCGGCCCGTCCTTTCTATCGCTGAGAACGTCAGAAAGAGATCGATGAGAGTTAGACAGAGGGTTATAGCCGCCATCTGCGTTGCCTTGGTGGCGGCGGGATGCAGCACGCCCACACCGAGCCAGATCGAGCAGACCGCAGTTGTGTTGGGGTGCTATCCCTATGGATTTCCGCCACCCCTCGCGACGGCGACGGCCTTTATCAACCCGCCCACGGTTCCCGGCATTGGGATGCCGACCGCGACCGTCGACGTGGGCGTGACGCTGACCCCGACCCCAGCGCCAACCTGGACGATGTGCACACCGGGGCCCGCCACGCCAAGCCTGACCCCGACCGTCAGGCCGACCGCGACGCCCTGGACCCGGCCCACCGCCCAGCCGCCGATCACGCGCAACACACCGCCGATCAACCTCAGCAATATGGCCGGCTACGACGTCGAGCCAGCCGTCGCCATCCACCCGACCGAGGGCTGGGCGGCGGTTGTCTGGGCGAACTGGGTCTGGGAGTTTCCAAACGAGGCCACGATCTATGTCAAAACTCAGGGTCGGCAATCCAAGGCCTGGAACCCCGCCCGTGGGGTGAATACGGGCGCGGTCGAGAAAGGCGGCGGGGCGCCAGCGATCGCCATCGACCGTGCGGGGCGGATTCACGTCGTCTATCTCTCCAGCGAGGGCCCTCGCCACCCGGCCTACACCTTCAGCGATGACCACGGCGTCACCTGGAGCAGCCCGACGGCAATCCCCCAGCCGGGCAACGCCGCCGGCATGTACTACCCGCAGCTGTGGCTGGACCAGTCCGACACGCTGCATCTGGTCTATACCGCGACCTCGTGCTTTGACTGCTTTCGCTACATTCACGCCGAGCGGCCAGCTCGTGGCGGCACCTGGGCCTCCCAGGATCAGATTGTCCCTGGTGAGAAGCAGCTCTTTGGTGATGGCACCAGCCTGCGCCTGCCGGATGGGACGATCCGCAGCATCGTCGCGATCGGCTGCCGGATCGGCTGCCCGCACGGCGTCGGCGTGGCGATCGCCTACCGTGACGGCAGCGGTGACGCCTGGATCAATCGGCCCATCCCTAACCAGAACCTGCGGGTCAGCCCACAGCTGGTGCAGTGGGTCGACATCATTCAGTTTGTCGACCAGGGCCAGCAGTACGTCTGCACGGCCTGGGGCCAGTATGCTAAAAGCGCTACCCAGGCCGCTTGCAGCACCGACAACGGCGCGACCTGGGGCAGCACCGAGATCATCGCCCACCACAGCCGCACCCAGCCACCAGGCGATCCCAACGCGCCCACACCAACGATCGACCCCGCTGACGATGGCAGTGGTGAGGCGGGCGATGCTGCGGTGTTGATAGCCGGCGGCTACCACCCTGAGCTGATCTATGACTCCGCCAATCATAAGCTTCTCGCGGTGTGGGTATTTGTCGAGCTTGATCAGCCAGGCCAGCCAAGCACGCTGGTCTACAGCTACCGCCACCTGGACAGCGCCACCTGGACACCCGTGATCGATGGCAGCGATCAGGATCCTCCGCTCCGCCTTTTCCCGGATACTCGCCGGAGCGCCGCCAGAAATCCGCGGATCGCCCATGCTGGCAGCGGATTAGCCGCCGTGACCTGGATCGAGATCGAACGAGACGAGTCGATTGAGATCTACGTCGGCGCGTTCAATCCCGGCGCCTTAGCGGCTCAGGAGAAATAGCGATGCACAAGAATGATCATATCCAGGCACTGATTGGGATTGGTTTGATCTGCACGTTGCTGCTGGCCTGCGCCCCCGGCTTTTGGGGCAGTGGCGAGGAGCCTGCTGCGGTGGACGTGCGCCCGGACTGGCAGTGCCCTACCCCAAGCCCGATCCCGACGCGGATCGTTGGGTATGAACCAACCCAGCCGCCGCTCGACCCGGCGGCCACGCCCGACCCAAACAGCACCGCCGAACCAATTTTTAGCACGCCGGAGCCAACCGCAACGCCGTACATTCGCGTTGGCAGCGACTATTTTCTGGGCCAGCGGATCAATGTTAACGGTCAGGTTCTAGTCTCGGTGACAGGATCCAGCAGCAGCCCGGCGCCGACCGCAGGCATGGCTTATCACAAGATCGATCTGCAGATCGAGAACCGGGCCGCCGCGCCAATCGGCATATTTTTCGACCTATCCACAATTCGCAGCATCAGGGGGAGCGACAACCGCATGATCAGCGGCGAGTGGAATCATGACCAGCTTGCCGCCGAGTCAATCGGGGTCAGCCCAAGCCGCGACCCGGAGGTAGATGTCGACGACGCTGGCGAGATGATCGGCGGCTATCCCCAGGGGCGCAGCACCAGAACGCTGGTGTTTGTGGCCCCAGCCGGCGAGGCCCAGACCTGGGGAATTAACTTTAGCGATGGCGGCGACACGGTGCGCGATGGCGGCGTCGGCGAGGGCCAGATCTGGGTTTTGCTGCGCGCCGACCCAACCTGTCCCGACCCAGGCGGAGCCGCCGACGACCCCGGCAACCTGCCGCCAGCCGGAACGCCAGTCGCTGGAGCCGGGCGCTACCCGGTGCCGCTCGACAGCGCCATCACCCGTGGCTTCGGCTGCCACCCCTTCTACACTGGCACCCGTGGCCCCTGTGGCGATCTCTGGTGGCATGACGGGATCGACTTCGCCAAGCCGGTGGGCACGCCGCTGTTTTCAACCCGGCCGATGACCGTGCTGTATGCCGGCCGGGATACCAGCACGCTGGACTGCTCCCATATTCAAGGCTCAGTATCCCCGCATTTTGGATTTGGGCAGTATGTCAAAACCCAGGACGATCAGAGCTATATGTACTGGTACGGCCACGTCAGCCGCTGGCGAGTCAGCGCCGGGGAGCGTGTCGCAGCAGGCCAGCAGATCGCCGATATGGGCAGCACCGGATGCAGCACCGGCAGCCATCTCCACTTTCGGGTACGGCTCAACGGACGTGACATCAACCCGCTCGATGTGATCAGCAAATGAGGCGACCGAACGTGAGACAGCCGCTGCGCAAGACCCTGCTGCTGATTGCGCTGGTGCTGATTTGTGGCCACCAGGTCAGCGCTGCGCAGGAAGGCCCAAGCGGCGCACTGACCCTGCTGGTCCGCGATTCCAGTGGCCAGCGCTTAGGCGGAGTGAGCCTGACGGTATTTTACGACACCGACCTGGCAGGTCGGGTGGAGCTCGGCCGCTACACCACCGATGCGCGCGGCGAAGTTCAGCTTGACGATCTGGCCTGGGGAACCTACATCATTCAGTTTCGCGGCAGCGCCCCGGACGGTCGCCCAATCCAGCCGCCTACCCAGCAGAACATGGGCATGCTTGACGATGGCTCCGGCGTCGCCAATGGCTTTGGTCTGTACTTTACCGAGCCGCAGCGGGTTGAGATGTATGTCCTGGGATCGGTTCGCGGCGAGTCCAACGCCGTGCCAATGTTTGATATGGCCGACACGTCAGACGCCCCGCCGGAGCCATACGATCCAATTGTTGGCCTGGCGAATCAAGGCCCGACACCGACACCATACACCCTGCAGCAGGCGCTGGAGGCGCACAAAACCACCCCAGCGCCACCCGAGCCGACCAGCGTCGACCGAGCGGTGCTGTGGGTGATTGGGCTGGGCATCTGGCTCGTGGCGCTGCTGCTGGGCTATGGCTACTGGAAGACGCGCAGCACCCGCGCCCAGGACGAAAGGATTTAGCACATGCCTGATTGGATTGAGCGGCCTATCCACGAGGCCATCTATAAGATCGAACAGTCCATCGCCCAGGTCACCTGGGGATTTGACCGCAGCGGGCTCTTGGTGATCGACCTGATCGATCGCTTTCGCCACGGGCTGGTGACGCAAGGCTTTACGACCGCTCTCGATCAGGTGGCAACCTCGACTATTGGGATTAGCCGTCCGGTGTTTGAGCTGGCCCTAGTGGTGTTTCTGCTGTGCATTATCGCGATGCCGGTTGTCTCATTCAGGTGGATCAATCTTAAAAAAGCCATGTTTCTATTCTTTGTTATCCCGATCGGGCTGCCGCTTCTCGCAGGAGGGTTTCAAGATATCGACGCGGCCCGCGGCGAGCTTGGCGCCACCTTTTATGCCAATATCTATACTCGGGCAAACTTTGACATGCTGCCAGACGATATGGGCGGAAACGGCACGGTTAGCGATATGGGCGAGCTGACTGACTTTAGCAATGAGCGCGACGGCTATACCGGCGTGCGCGGCGTTGATGTTGCCGCCGCCTATCTCTATGCTCGCCGCCAGGATGTGTTTAACCCCTCGGCCTCCTTGCCGGAGGATTTTAAGCAAAGGTATTTTTTTCTTGATGTTGGTGAATTTGAAGGCAAGTCAAAAAACGAGCGCTGGGACCAGATCAGCACCAGTGCCGATGGCATCACCCGCACCGTCTACGGCCTGATTCTGATTCTGTTTGCCTTCTTAGAGGCGCTGGTCAACCTGGGATTTACCTTGACGCTGGGGTTTTTATTGATCGCCTTCATGATCTCGCTGCTGTTCGCCTACTTTAGCTTATTTGAAGGCATGGCGATCTCAATTCTAAAGAAGCTGGCCGATCTATTTCTCCAGTCCTGGTCAATCAGCGCTGTGCAGGCGCTGGTGCTGGCCGCGCTGGTGAAGGTGGCGACAAGTGGCAACGGGATCGCCGTGCTGGGCATGGGGCTGCTGGCGCTGGGGATTCAAATGATGTTTGTCACCGTGGCCTGGAATGCGGTGCTGACAGCCGTGACCGGCTTCGGCACCAGCGGTGGATTGATCCCCTCCGAGGCGAACAGAGCGTTGATGAAGCCCACTGTAGCCGCCGGGGAACTCGCCAACCAGGGCGTCCGAGCTTCTAAAAAGGTGACTAAAGAGGCCATCCATAACGGCCAGCGTGTAGCCGGGTTTGCCATTGCTGGAGCAGCGCTGCTGACCAGCCGCCGTCGCACTCCGGACACGCTGGCCAGCAGCATGGGCGCCCCGTCAGGCGCGGATAAGGCGACTGCTAGCGCCTATCAGCGAGGCAGCATCAATACCGGCATCAATACCGGCAGCGCCAGCGCGGCCACTGCCCCGAACCAGCCCGGCGACCCTGGGCAATCCTCCGCTGCGCCGCCACCAGCGAGCAGCGGGGCCGCCGCACAGCCCGCTGCGCTGCGCAAGCTCGCCAGCAGCCTGCGGCGCTATCCCCTGCCGGAGGTCACCGCCCAGGCGCTGGTGCTGGACACCCGCCAGCGCGGCGCGTTTAGCCCGCTGCGCCGCGCCGGGCTGGTCGGCCACCTGAGCGGCGAGTATGGCCTGTCGCCTCAGCGCGCCAACCGCCACGCGGATGTGCTTCAGGGCCGGATGCAGCGCGTAAGCCGGGCCGGCCCGCAAAATGGCTCCAGCGCAACCGCTCTGCTATCGGCCCCGGCCAGCCAGCTTAGCGCTGGGGCACCGCCGTGGCTGAATGAGCAGCCACCAATATCGGCCTACAACGATGCGCCACCAGCCAGTGAGGAAGGGTAAGCGATGAGAAGCATCACTCTGCTATTGATAGCTGGCATGCTCGCGCTGCCGATGATCGCGGCGGCGCAAACGCCGACCGAGGCCCCGTCAGCGACATTGACCAGCGTGGCCAGCGCCACCGCGACGGCCACCAGCACGGCCGTCCCATCGGCCACCACAACGCCAACCGCCACGCTAGCGGCTACCCAGACGCCCTATGTCGTCACTGCGACCCCAGCCGCGACGCCGACCGCGAACGCGCCGCAGCCGGATGCCTACGAGCCCAACGATACGTCGGGCACCGCCGCCAGGATTGCCCTGCCAGCTCTGGTGGAGAAGCTCAACTTCTATCCCGCTGGCGACATTGACTATTTTCGCTTCAGCGTCAAAGCCAGCCAAAGCGGGCTGACCCTGACGCTCGATACCTACGCTGAGATCGGTATCGATACTACCATGCGGCTTTTGAGCAGCGACGGATCGATCATCGCCGAGAATGATGACTTTAGCCCGACTGACCTGCGCTCCCACATTGCCGTCACGTCCAGCGCGGGCGAGTATAGCCTTGAGATCGCCAATCAAGCTCAGATCCGCCCGGATTTTAAGACCTATAAGCTAGCGCTCAAGCTGATCCAGCCGCCAGCACCTGATGTGGTTCCGACCGCCACGCCTGCGCCAGAGCCAGGTGGCGCCTGGGATCAGTACAACGGCACAAACTACACCTGGGACAGCGCTCCGCAGATCGCCATCGGTGAAGCGCTTGAGGGCTTAACCTTTGGCTGCCCCAGCTGGGATTCTGAGCGAGCGGAGTGTGCCGTGCCGGATTTCTTTCGCATCGCCGTCAAACAGGGCACCTGCTACACCGCTGCGACAGCGGATCTGGCCCCCGGCGTTGATACGAATGTGATCGTGTTCTCCGACCAGCGCGACAGCGCCGCCCCCTTGACGGGCAACGATGACCGCGCCCGTGACGACTTCAGCAGCAGCGCGACATTTTGCAGCCCCTACAGCGGCGATGCCTACCTTCTGATCGGCCAGGCTGGCAACAGCGCACCCCCGCCACCGATTAAAGATCGCACCTACAGCTTCAGCGTCAATCTGTGGAGCCAGCCTGAGCCGACGAGCACACCCCTTGCCACCCAGCCAGGGGCCCAGCCACCCAGCCTGCCAGCCCCTCAGCCAGGGCCGGGGCATAGCGAGCCAGGTCTGGGCCAGGTAGGTGATGATGAACCACTGCCCTTTATCCCGCCGCCAGTGGCGCCAGCGCCGACCCTGGAGCCGGCCAGCCTCCAGGGCGTCATTGTCGAGGAGATCAGACCCGAGCAACTTGCCCAGCCGACCAGTGCCCCGCAGGTTGTGATCCCGGTGGCCGTGCTGGCGTGCTATGACCGTAATCTCAACCAGTCCTGCGATGTGGATGAAGGGATCGCCGGGCTCACCGTCTATGTTGCCAACGCGGCCAGCGGTGCGCTGCTGGGCCAGGCGATCACCGACCAGAACGGCCGCGCCCAGCTCACCGTCAGGGTGGCGGAGACCGCCAGCATGAATATCAGTGTGCCGAGCTTCGCCGCCTCCCAGACGATCAGCGCCCGCAGCGTTCAGATCAGGCCGATTGTGGTTAAAACCGTGGCCGCAATCCCTGCGCTGATCCCGTAGCTGGTGTTCGGCACCGATATGAGTATTTGCTGGGGACAAGCGCCCTAGACAGACTGGATTGGAGCAAACCATGGCTAGTATCTTAGCCAGGCTGAAAAAGCCAAACCCGCGCATCAATGAAGAGGCGGGCACTATTGCCCTAGCCCAGGACGAGCTTAAGCGTGTGCTTGATGTGAAGTGGTGGCGCTGGCGCCATTTGTACCTGCGTGCCCGCCAGCTCCAGGCCGCCAGACAGCGCAGCGACGACAACCCTGGCGCCCAGGCCAGTATTGACGGCATCATGGCCCAGGTGTCCGATGAAGATCGGGCAATATTCGAGCTGTA
>JACCRK010000125.1 GCA_013813565.1 Herpetosiphonaceae bacterium | reverse complement strand
GCGCGTAGGGTTACGCGCCGGCCCGGCATTCGATCAGGGTTTACTTGACATAAACCTGAGCCTCCCACAGCGAGTAGCCCCACTGGGTGCCTCGGGTAGTGCCATAGATGCGGACATAGCGGCCGGTGCCGTTCAGATTGGGGTGATCGTCGCTGCCGCCGTTCTCCCCGCTCACCGTCTTGAGCGTGGTCCAGCTGACACCGTCAGCGGAAACCTGGAGCTGGTAGGCGCTGCCGTAGGCGGCCTCCCAGCTCAGCGCCACCCGGCAGACGGTCCTCGTCGTGCCCAGGTCGATCTGGAGCCACTGCGGGTCGCTCCAGGCGCTCGACCAGCGGGTGGTGGCGACCCCGTCGACCGCCGCGCTGGCTGGCGTGCCGGCGTTCTCGGTCGAGGAGGCCGTCGCCGGTCGGCCGAGCGCCACGTTGCCCGTGCCGCAGGCGGCTGACGTTGGCGTGACGCTGGGAGTGGGCGTGTTGGTCCTGGTTGGCGTGGGCGTGTTGGTTCTGGTCGGCGTGGCCGTGAAGGAAGGCGTCGGCGTCGGGCCGCTCGTGCCGACATACACTTGAAGCTCCCACAGCGAGTAGCCGTAGACGGTGCCGCGGGCCGTGCCGTAGATGCGAACATAGCGACCAGAACCGCTCAGATTGGGATGATCGTCGCTGCCGCCATCGGCACCGGCGACGCTCTTGAGCGTGGTCCAGGCCGCGCCGTCAGGGGAGACCTGGAGCTGGTAGGCGCTGCCGTAGGCGAACTCCCAGCTCAGCGCGACCCGGCAGATCGACCGCACCGACCCTAGATCGACTTGGATCCACTGGGGGTCGCTGAAGGCGCTGGACCAGCGGGTGGTGGCGACCCCGTCGACCGCCGCGCTGGCTGACGTGTCGGCGCTCTCGGTCGAGGAGGCCGTCGCCGGTCGGCCGAGCGCCACGTTGCCTGTGCCGCAGCCGCCTGGATTCGTGGTCGGCGTCGGCGAGCCGGTGGGCATCGGCGTCGGGGACGCTGTGGGTGGCGTCGGCGTCAGCGTGGGCGGTGGCGTACCGCCGCCGTAGGCCTCGAATTCCCACAGCGAGTAGCCATAGACGGTGCCGCGGGCGGTGCCATACATACGGAGGTAGCGGCCCGAGCCGCTCAGGCCGGTGTGATCATCGATCCCGCCGTCGCCGCCGGTGACACTCTTAATCGTGGTCCAGGCCGCGCCATCATTGGAGACCTGGATCTGATAGGTGCTGGCATAGGCACCCTCCCAGTTCAGCACGACGCGGCAGATCGACTGCACCGATCCGAGATCAACCTGCAGCCACTGGGGGTCGGACCACGCGCTTTCCCAGCGCGAGGCGGTGTTGCCGTCCACGGCGCTCTGCGGCGCGGTGCCCGACGAGGCGCTGGCCGGTTTGCTCGCCGCGAGGTTGTAGACCATGTTGCAGGGAGTGAACGTCGGGGTGGCGGTCGGCGGCGGCCCGCTGCCGGAAACCCCGCTGCCGCTGAAGTCGATCCAGTTCAGGCGGAACAGATTCGTGCCGCTGCCCTTGAAGACAAGGTAAATCTTGTGGGTGCCACTGGAGGCGCCGAGGGTGGCGCTCACGTCCCTGTGGCCCTGGTTGGCCGGCAGGACCAGGCTGCTGAGCAGCGGCCCGGTCGGGCTGTCGAGGCGCAGCTCGATCGTGCCGCCGGCCAGCGAGGCCACCCGGTAGCGCACGCCGGTCATGTTCTGGAAGTTGACCGGGGTGAACTCCAGCCAGTCGCCGGGGTCGATGCCGACCACCTCGCTGAGGCCGCCAGCCTGGTCGATCGACGGCAGCACCTGCACGCCGCTCTGGCTGGTGTAGTGCTCGGCCTGCTTGCGCTTGGGCTGCAGGGTCAGATTTTTCGAGCCGGTCAGGGCCGGGCTGCCCTTGTCGATGTAGCTGGCCGACAGGATCAGGAACACGTTCTCGTCATCGCTGTGCACCGAAACCGGGATGGGGAAGGTGCCCGAGCAACCGCTGACCTGCTGCAGCGGATGGGCGTGGACATCGTGGCCGACGGCGGCCTGAAGCACCACCCGCGAGCAGTCGATTGTGCCGGCGGCGGTGGAGCCGTCCTCGGCGTCGCTGACCGTGATCTGGTAGGGCAGGCTGCCGCCCCACTCAAAGAAGCCGCCATCGGGCGGGATAGCGATATTGACCACCGGCCGCGAGTTGCCGACGACGATCGGCACGGTGACGCTGGCCGTCAGCCCGGCCAGGTCCGTCACCGTCAGGCGGGCGTTGTAGGTGCCCAGGGCGGTGTAGGTGTAGGTCGGGTTGGCGGCGGTCGAGTCGATCGTGCCGTTGCCATCGAAGTCCCAGGCGTAGGTCAGCGCGCCGCCGTCCGGGTCGTAGGAGCCGGCGCTGGAAAACTGGACGGTCAGCGGGGCCTTGCCCGAGTCGGGGGTGCTGGAGACCTCAACAATCGGGGCCTGGCCGCTCTGGCCGCCCTTGTAGTTGATGCGGCTCAGGCGGGTGTTGGACGAGCCGTTGAACCAGCCGGCGTACTCCAGCAGGTAGATCGCGCCGTCCGGGCCGATATCCATGGCGATCGGCGCGTTGAGGGTGACGTTCTGGGCGACCGGGTTGATCTTGAGCAGGCCGCCGGCATCGTCGAGCTTGGCCTCGCGGATCCAGTTGCGCGAGAACTCCAGCAGAAACACGGTGTCGTCGTAGTACGAGGGCAGCTTGCGGGTCGAAGGGTTGTTGGGATTATAGTGATAGACCGCCCCGGCCAGCGCCGTGCGCGAGCCGCTGCCCATCTCGGGGAAGGGCGCCGCCTGGCCGCCGTGATACCAGATCCAGGCTGGCTTGGCCGCCGGCAGGTTTTGCAGGCCGGTGTTGCCGGCCGAGTTGTTGACCGGCGCGGCGCAGTTGTAGCCGGTGTAGTTCTTGTTGTCGGCGACGCACATCGGCCAGCCGTGGAAGCCGGTCCCGTCGACGATGATGAACTCATCGTAGCCACGCGGCCCCTCGGCGCCATCGGTGCCGGCGTCGGGGCCGACATCGCCCACATACAGCCGCTTCCGCTCAGCGTCGTAGGCGATCCGGTAGGGGTTGCGGAAGCCCATGGCGTAGATCTCGGAGCGGGTTCTGGCGGTGCCGGGCGCGTACATGTTGCCGGCCGGGACCGAGTAGCCCCCGGCGGCCAGCGGCTTGATCCGCAGGATCTTGCCGCGCAGGTCGTTGGTGTTGGCCGAGGTGTTGAGCGAGGCCGGCTGGACGTAGCCGGTGGCGCCGTTGTTGTCGCCGGTGGCGACGAACAGGTTGCCGTTTTCATCGAAGGCCATGCCGCCGCCAGTGTGGCCGTTGCCGCGCAGCACGGGCCACTCGATGATTTTGACCTCGCTGCTGAGCGCGATCGTATCGCCGCTGAGGGTGAAGCGCGAGACGCGGGCCAGCTGGGTGTCGTTGGCCATGTAGTACAGGTAGATCCAGCCATTGCTGGCGAAGTTGGGGTCCTGGGCGATGCCCGCCAGGCCGTCCTCGAACTGGATGCTGACCGGCAGCGTGGCGGCGACCACCGCATTGTTGCTGGTTGGCCGCCAGATCTTGACCACGCCGCGGCGGGTAACGTAGATCACCCGGCCATCAGGCAGGATATCCAGGTCCATCGGCTCGATCAGGCTGTCGTTGACGTTTTGATCGAGCACGACCTTCTCGAAGCTGGCCGGGTCGGAGGCATCGCAGTTGCCCGGCTTAGCGCCGGCGGCCCACTCGATGCCGCCCAGCAGGTGCTGCCGGAAGTCCGGCGCGGCATAGGAGGCCTGGGTGTGGCCCATGCCGGTGTACCACGAGCGGCCGCCATCGAAGCCCTGGCACCACACGATCGGGTGGTCGTAGCCCATCGTGCCGCCGCTGAGCGAACCTTCATCGAGCGTCGCCAGCACGTGGGTCGTCGCGCGCGGGTTGGTGCGGTAGTTATACCACTCGTCCTCGCGGCGCCAGGTGTCGGGCAGGTGGGCCGTTGAGGGGTGGTCGTGGTCGGCAACCTCGACGTTGGCGGTCTGGATGGCTGGGTGGCTGGCGAACCAGGCGCCGACCAGGTCGCCGTACCAGGGCCAGGTGTACTCGGTGTCGCTGGCCGAGTGGACGCCAACGTAGCCCTTGCCGGCGCGGATGTAGCGCTCAAAGGCGGCCTGCTGGCTGGCATCCAGGGCGTCGCCCGTGGTCAGCAGCCAGATCACGGCGGCATAGGGCGCCAGTCCGGCGTCGCTGAAGATGGTCGCGTCCTCGGTGGCGTCGACCGTGAAGCCGTTGGCCGAGCCAAGGTCGCGGATGGCCTGCGTCCCCACGGCGATGGCGTCGTGGCGGAAGCCGACGGTCTTGGAGAACACCAGAACCTTGTAGGCGGTTGGCGCGGCCTGAAACAGACGGGTCACCACCGGCTGCGCTGGCGCGGCCTGCGAGCGGAGCGGAAGCAACAATGTTGCGAACATCGGGATGATAAGGGCGAGGATAATACCCATACGAAACCGTAAGAGCAATGGGCGATACGTTGCCGGGTGAGACGGATACATCGTCTGCATGAGGACCTCCACATCATTGAAGTTGGGTCCTATTTATTAAAGACGGTAAAAATCCGAAAAACAAGCCGCTACCGTCTACAAAATCGCTTACAAAATCGCTTACACACGCGGCGGCAGCAGCGAAACCTTATGGGATGACCGGCGTACACTAGCACAGGGTGATACAGTTTCACCCGAATGGTGAAAGGGAAGATGATGCTGAAACGATATCGAATGGTTGTGCTGGCGTTGCTGCTGGCTCTGGTCGTCCTGCCAGCGGCAGCGGCCGAACGAGTGGACACGCTGCCGCCGATCAAATCCTATAATTCTGCCCGATTTGAGCAGCTGCTGACAATCAACACCATGCCCCTGATCGTTGGTCGTGGAGAGATGGAGTCCAGCGATCGCATGTACTTTGTCCTCAGAACGCTCCCCTTCGTCGGGATGGACGAGTCGACGCTGGAGATCGTGCTCTACGATGGCACAATGTACACTCGCGAAGGCGGCGATACACAGTGGTACATCGAGGATACCAATGTGCCGCTAGCGCTGTCGTCCGACGATATGCCTCCCGTGACCAAGATCGGCACCGTCAATGTCGCCGGCACCCCCACCGACCAGTATCAGATCTGGATCCAGGATGATCCGATGGGCGACCTGCTGAAGCTCGACCTGTGGATCGGCCAGGCGCAGAACTACATCTACCAGGCGCAGCTGTTGATCATGACCAACGACCCCGATCTGGGCGAGCTGACTCTGACCTCACTGGAGCGCTTCTACGATTTCGACGCAGCGATCAAGGTTGGCCCGCCGGCTAACGCCAAGGTTCGGCCAAACCCGACCACACTGGCCTCGTTCTCGCGGCAGAACCGTGGGCTGAACACGCTGGCCGCACCGTTTGCTAGCTCGACCGTTCGCGATCTGGTCAGCGCCCGCCTATCCCGCTAGGCGCAACTCTGGCCGAATCAAAAAGCCAGCCCATCAGGGGCTGGCTTTTTTGATTCGGCGAGCGCTAACCGCCTGGCTGCCGGCGCAGCACTATCCCTGCAATCCGCTTGTTTCGCCACTCGGCTAGATTGTGTGGTATGGCCTCCACTCCGGTGCTGCCCTCGATTTTCGAATGGTATAATCTGTTGACCACCTTTGATTTTTAGCGCTCCCGCTATGCCAACGGGCCGAAAATGGCCCTCAGCGCCGGGGCTGGGGGGATCTAATTGACCGCTGATCATGTGGATGTCCTGATTGTTGGCGCCGGCCTTTCGGGGATCGCTGCCGCCTACTACCTCCAGACCCGCTGCCCAGGCCAGCGCTACGCCATCCTCGAAGGCCGCGCGGCCAGCGGCGGCACCTGGGATCTGTTTCGCTACCCCGGCGTCCGCTCCGACTCCGATATGTACACGCTTGGCTATTCGTTCCGCCCCTGGCATAATCCCAAAGCGATCGCCGATGGGCCATCCATTCTCGCCTATATCCGTGAGACCGCTGCGGCCTACGGCATCGACCGGCAGATTCGCTTCAATCACCGGGTGGTGCGAGCCGAGTGGTCATCGGCGGACGCCCGCTGGACCGTCGAGGCAGAGCGCGGCCCTGCTGCCGAGCCGGTGCGGCTGACCTGCGCGTTTCTGTATATGTGCAGCGGCTACTACACTTATGATCGCGGCTACACGCCGGAGTGGCCCGGCGTCGAGCAGTTCGCCGGCCCGATCATCCATCCCCAGCACTGGCCGCCGGATCTGGAGTACGCCGGGAAGCAGGTGGTCGTCATCGGCAGCGGCGCCACTGCGGTGACGCTCGTGCCCGCCCTGGCCCAAAATGCCGCCCACGTGACCATGCTCCAGCGCTCGCCCACCTACATCGTCGCCCAGCCCGCCGAGGATCGGCTGGCCGCCTGGCTGCGTCGCCGGCTGCCCAGCCGCCTGGCCCACGGCGTGATCCGCTGGATCTATGTGCTGACCAGCATGGTCTACTACCACCTGATGCGCTGGCAGCCCGCGCTGACGAAGCGGAGCCTGATCAAGCTGGTCCGGGCGCAGCTCGGCCCGGCCTATGATGTGGAGACCCACTTCACGCCGCGCTACAACCCCTGGGATGAGCGGCTGTGTCTGGTGCCGGACGGCGATCTGTTTGCCGCCATCAACGCCGGCACCGCTTCGGTTGTGACCGACCACATCGCCAGCTTTACCCCCGCCGGGATCCGCCTGCGGTCGGGCGCCGAGCTGGCCGCCGATGTGGTTGTCACGGCCACCGGCCTGGTGCTGAAACTGTTCCATGGGGTGCAGCTGGTGGTGGATGGCCGTCCGGTGGAGCTATCCCAGACCATGAGCTACAAGGGCATGATGTTCAGCGACATCCCCAATTTCGCCGCCGCGATCGGCTACACCAACGCCTCCTGGACCCTCAAGTGCGAGCTGGTCGCCCGCTATGTCTGCCGGCTGCTGAACCATATGGACCAGCAGGGCTATGTCCAGTGTAGTCCACGCAAGACCGATCCTACGCTCACCGAGGAGCCGGTGCTGAGCTTCACCTCAGGCTATGTGCAGCGGGCGCTCCCGTCCCTGCCGCGCCAGGGCTCGCGGCGCCCGTGGAAGCTCTACCAGAACTATCTGCTCGATATGATCGCCTTTCGCTTCGGCAAGGTCGACGATGGCACCATGGAGTTCCGGCGGCACAGGTACGCGCCCCGGGGAGCAACAGCCGAAGAAGGGCAGTAACTGCCCGGATTCTTGTACCCGCAAGCTTACGCTAGCTGAACCGCCCTGGCCTGACGATGCTGCTCGATTGCCAGCTAGGTGCGTCGGTAGGGGTGCGCCTTGCCGTCGGACGTGTGGAGCGTGAGGTGTTGCGCCAGCCCGTCCTCGACCACGAACTCGATATCCACCGGCGTCGCCTGGAGGTGGAAACGGGTCGGTGAGACCGGGATGAGCGGACCATAGCGCATGTCAGCCCCATACAGCACGAGCGTCTCCTGCTCCATCTGCACGGAAAACGTCGTGTCGGATCGTTCCTGCTCGTCCGTGACATAGCTGCCGACGTAGGATTGAAGCACGGACGCAGCGATCGCTGGACGATCAACCACGACCTCGTCGAGCTGCAAAAAGGCCAGGATCGCCCGCCGATGCGCGGCCCAGTCTGCGGCCGTGACATCCAGCGTCAACACCGGCCACCCGTCGCGGGCCAGCACCTCCCGCAAGATCTCCTGGGACTCGTGGAACATGCGAGCCGCGCCTTCGACCCCGGACCGGCCGCGCGCCTGCTGATAGGGCGCGGACTCGGCCTGCCGGACGAGCTGTTCCTGCCAGCCCGCGCCGCGCTCGACAATGCTGTCCGGCACGAGGCGCTCGGCATCGCCCGTCAGATGGATGACATGCGGGTGCAGCGGGGCGCACAGGGCCGCGACGCGGCTGAGCTCGGCGTTGATCGCCGCCATGGGCCGGTCCTCTATCATGAGCGGGGCGACGGCCGTGTACGAGAGGGCGCTGTCGACGACAAATACCTGATCGGCGGCCAGGGCGGTCGCCACAAACGTGCTCCACTCGGCATACAGCACCTCTTCAGAGAGAGCTTCCCGGCGATCGAACACGGCCACAACCTGCGGGAAGTGGCGCTGGAGCAGCATCCCTTCAGACAGCCAATGGACCGTATAGCCATTCAGGGTAAGCTGCGTGGCGATATACTCCGAGGTTGTTGATTTGCCGGTGAAGGGGAATCCTTCGACCAGGATCATGCGCATCTGCTGGTTCATAGGGTTGGATCCTCCGCGAAGCCCTGTTCCGCTCCCAGGGCCTAAAAGTACCTTTTCCTCAACGGACACGAATCATTTCTCTTGGCTGATTTAGGCTTTTGAACAGGGCTGAAATCAAGACAAACAATTATCAGGGCTTAAAGTAGTGGGATTCTACCATGAGAGGAAGGCATGTTCTTTAGTAGCGCTGACAACGCACAAAGCTGTCGTTGTTTTTGTCGGCGATTCTGTATGTGGGTAGATCTTCTCAAACCTTTTTAACTCTGTTTTAATTTCTTACATCAACAGTTCATTTTAGAGGCGCTATTGTTACTGATGTAAGGAGTTGTTATGAGTCATCAACGGCTGATGCACAAAGGGATGATCCTTTTACTGCTGGCGGGGCTGCTGTGGTCCAGCCTCGCCAATGTACCGGCTACCCAGGCGGCGCGCACCAACGTGCACATTAACCAGGCCGGCTATTTGCCAAACGCGCCCAAGCGGGCCGCGATCGCGAACAGCTCGACGACGCCGCTGAGCTGGCAGCTCAAAAATGGTTCGGGCACGACGGTGGCGTCCGGCAGCACCAGCGTCCTTGGCTACGATGCCTCCTCTGGCGACAACGTCCACAGCGCTGACTTCTCCGCCTACACCACTCCCGGCACCAACTACACCCTGACTGTCGGCGGTGTCACCAGCAACCCGTTTGATATTAGTGGCGCAATCTATAGCCGCCTGAAGTACGACGCCCTGGCCTATTTTTACCACAACCGCAGCGGCATTGCGATCACGCTGCCCTACGCCGGCCGGGCCGACCTTGTCCGGCCCGCCGGCCATGTCGGAGTCGCCCCAAACCAGGGCGATACCAGCGTGCCCTGCGCGCCGGGAATCGGCTGCTCCTACAGCCTGGATGTGCGCGGCGGATGGTATGACGCCGGCGACCACGGCAAGTACGTGGTCAACGGCGGGATCTCGGTCTGGACCATGCTCAACCAGTACGAGCGTGCCAGGCACTTCGGCTCGACCACACCCTTCGCCGACGGGCAGATGAACATCCCCGAGCAAGCCAACGGCGTGCCGGACATCCTCGATGAGGCGCGCTGGCAGATGGAGTTTATGCTCAGGATGCAGGTCCCGGCCAGCACGGGATCGGCCCTGGCCGGCATGGTGCACCACAAGATGCACGACGCCAGCTGGACCGGCATCCCCACTCGGCCCGACCAGGACAGCCAGCCGCGCCAGCTGCGGCCGGTCAGCACCGCCGCAACGCTCAACCTGGCCGCCACGGCCGCGCAGTGCGCCCGCATCTGGCGGACCATCGACGCCACCTTCGCAGCCAAGTGTCAATCGGCGGCCGAGACCGCCTGGAGCGCGGCCCAGGCCCGTCCCACGCTGTATGCCTCCGATGGCGACGGAACCGGCGGTGGCCCCTATGGCGACAGCGATGTGAGCGACGAGTTCTACTGGGCCGCCGCCGAACTATACATCACGACCGGCAACGCGACCTACCGCAGCTACCTCACCAGCTCGCGGCATTATCGCTCGGTGAGCCTGCCCAGCTGGCAGGAGACCCAGGCGCTGGGCACCATCTCGCTGGCGGTCGTCCCCAACAATTTCTCCAGCGCCGACATTGGTAGCTTGCGCACCGGGATCGTTGGCTCGGCCAACGCGACCCTGGCCACGATCAACGCGCAGGGCTACCGCGTGCCGATCGCGACCTATGACTGGGGCTCAAACTCAGCGGTGACCAACGCCATGATCATGCTCGGGCTGGCCAACGATTTCTCCAGCGACTCGAAGTATCTGTATGGGATGCTCGACGGCATGGACTATCTGCTTGGCCGCAACGCGCTGGACCAGTCCTATATCACCGGCTATGGCGAGAACGCCGTGCAAAACCCCCATCACCGTTTCTGGGCCTTCCAGTCCAACAGCGCCTACCCGCGCCCGCCGGCTGGCGCCTTGTCCGGCGGACCGAACCCGGCCATTCAGGATCCGTTGGCCGCCGCCGCGCTGGCGGGCTGCAAGCCCCAGCGGTGCTGGATGGATGATATCGGCTCCTGGTCAACCAACGAGATCACCATTAACTGGAACGCGCCCCTGGCCTGGGTCGCCGCCTACATCGACGAGAAGTCCGGTGGCACTCCGCCGCCCCCGACCGCAACGCCGGTGACGCCCACGCCCACAACCATACCGGGCAGCTGTGGTAGCGCCAACGTGGCCCAGGGCCGGCCGGCGACGGCGTCATCCAGTGAGAGCGCCAGCTACGCGGCGGGGCAGGCGGTCGATGGGGTCGCCACCACTCGCTGGTCGAGCGCCTTCAGCGACCCCCAGTGGATCCAGGTTGACCTGGGCGCGGTCCAGACGGTCTGTCGGGTCCGTCTGAGCTGGGAGGCCGCCTACGGCAGCACCTACCAGATCCAGGTCTCCCCTGACGGCGTCAGCTGGACCACGATCAAGAGTGTCAGCGGTGAGAACGGCGGGATCGATGATCACCCCAATCTGAGCGCCGCCGCCCGCTATGTGCGCATCGTCGCCACGCAGCGCGCCACGCCCTACGGCTATTCCCTCTTCGAGTTCGAGATCTTTACCTCGACTGGAAACGGCACCCCGACCGCGACCAGCGTGCCGCCGACCGCGACCAGTGTGCCGCCATCCGACACGCGGGTGCTGGATAGCTTTGAGAGCGGCAGCCTGAGCGCCTGGAGCGTCTTCAAGGATCCGAGCAGCAGCGTCACCCCACTGATTGTCTCGCCCGGCCAGCTGGGCCAGAACGCGCTGCGCGTGAGCTATAGCATCAGCTCCTACGGCGGCATTCAGCAGCTCTTCTCCGCCAGCCAGGGCTGGAATCTGTACCAGGGCATTCGCTTCGGCTTCAACGGTGCCAACACCGGCGCCACCTTCCGCCTGGAAGTGCTGGATAACAGCTCGAGCGCCGGCAACAACCCGGATGCCGCCGAGCGCTGGGTCTACACCTTCACCGACAACGTGGCGGGCTGGCGCACGATTATCGTGCCGTGGAGCGCCTTCAGCCGCCGCAGCGACTGGCAGCCGACCGGCGCCCCGAACGATGGCTTTGGCCGCACCCAGATCTGGGGCTTCAGCTTCGCCCCATCACCCGCGAGCGGGTCCTCGGGCAGCAGCACCTTCCAGCTCGACCAGATCGAGCTCTACGGCGGGACCAGCACCACGCCGACGCCCATCACTCCGTCGCCGACGCCGCTCGCGTGTGGCAGCGCCAACGTGGCCCAGGGCCGGCCGGCGACGGCGTCATCGAGCGAGAGCGCCAGCTACGCGGCGGGGCAGGCGGTCGACGGAGTTGTCACCACCCGCTGGTCGAGCGCCTTCAGCGACCCGCAGTGGATCCAGGTCGACCTGGGCGCGGCCCAGACGATCTGTCGGGTCCGCCTGAGCTGGGAGGCCGCCTACGGCAGCGCCTATCAGATTCGGGTTTCCCCTGACGGCGTCAGCTGGACCACGCTCAAGAGTGTGAGCGGTGAGAACGGCGGGATCGATGATCACCCCAATCTGAGCGCCACCGCCCGCTACGTGCGCATTGTCGGAACCCAGCGCGCCACGCCCTACGGCTACTCCCTCTTCGAGTTCGAGGTCTATCGCCGGTAGTCGTAGCGCTTCAGCGCAGAGGTAGTCGCAAAGAGGCCCAGCTGAGCCAGAAGC
>JACCRK010000084.1 GCA_013813565.1 Herpetosiphonaceae bacterium | reverse complement strand
GGGCAGCCCAATGTGCTCGCCGGCACGCAGATGATCGGCTTCAAGACATCGTTGATAGCCCGCTGGACCGTCTGAGTGACATCGCTGTTTCTCACAACAGGGTTTCGCGCTTCTTCCCAGGTAAAGCAGATCTAGACATGGAGCCTGCGTGCTGGTAGGATCGTGGTCAGGTATCAATGGGTTGGAGGTGCCATGAACCGTGACCAACGCCGCCTGGCCAAACAGCAGTTTCTGCGCGGCATGTTTGCCGGCCTCGCCTGGCACGAAGCCGCCGCCCGCGCCGGCTTGCCGATCAAGCGCTCGGCCGCCTATCTCCTTTGGCGGCGCTTTCATCTGGAGGGTGAGACCGCGCTGGACGACCACCGCCAGGGGCATCCCGCCAAACTCCGTCCCGCGGTCCGCGCCTGGATCGTTCAGGCATGTCAGGCCGACCCCACCCGCCCCAGCCACGATCTCCAGGCCGCCATGCAGGCCCACTTTGGCCTCACCATCAGCGTCGGCCACCTCAATCATGTGCGCGCCGCCCTCCAGCTGTCCACCCAGCGCGGCAAAAAAAAAGCCTGACCCCGCCGCCATCCCATGACCCCGCCCCACTGGGCTGGCAGGATGGGGCTGGCTTTCTGCTCCTCCTCGCCGCCGCCCATGAAACCGGCTTGCTCACGCGATTCCACACCACCATCACATCGGTGGGCACCCAGCATCCCTGGCTCACCCGCCTGCGCCAGCGCACTGCCTGGGGGCTGCTGCTCACGCTGCTGTTTCTCTGTGCCGTCGGGCTGCGGCGGCTCTGGGATCTGCGCCACGACACTGGTGATGCCCTGGCGCTGCTCACCGGCCGCCCCGTCGCCTATGGCTATCGCGTGCTGGCCCGCTTCCTGGCACTCCTGGCGCCCACGGCGGCGGAGCCACTGACCGACGCGCTGGCGGCATGGACCGCCACCCTGTGGCTCCCGCCCGCGGCGGCCGCACCACCCATGGTCTATATTGATGGGCATCGCAAGCCGGTGTATGCGGATGTGGCACTCCCGCGCGGGTTAATTGGCAAGACCGGCAAGATCCTTGGCTGTCGGGCGCTGGTGCTGCTCCATGATGCCCAGGGCCATATCTTGCTGGCCACCACGCACCGTGGCGATCAGCATTTGACCGTCGGCCTGCCCGCCATCCTGGCCCGCTACGAACAGGCGACGGGCTGTCCGCCCTTTCGCTGTGTCGTCGTTGACCGTGAAGGCATGAGTGCCGCCTGGCTGCGCCAGATGGTGGCGGCGGGGCGTACGGTGATCACCCTCTTGCGTAGCGATCAGTATCGCGGTCTCGACTCCTTCCAGCAGGTTGGCCCGTTTCAGCCATTGGCGCACGATGCCGAGGGTCGCGTCCTCCGCGAGGTGGCGTCGGCCCAGTTTGCCCTCACGGTGCCAGGTGAATCCGCGCCGCTACCGCTGTGGGTCGCGCTCATCCGCGACCATCGCTGGCAGGTGCCGCAGACGCCCGACCCCGCCGCCGATCCGCCACCCCGCTGGGACGCGGACATGCCATGGGATGGGCCGCAGTGGTGGGATGCCACGTGGCAGGCCCCGCCGGCGCCCGCCGTGCCGACCGAGGCCAAGCTCATTCCCTTGGTCTGCACCGCCGAGGTCACGGATCCGCTGATCCTGGTCGATGCCTACACCAAACGCTGGCCGTGCCAGGAAAACATCATCCGGGATTGGCTGATTCCGCTGGGGATCGAGACGAATCATGGCTATGCCAAGACGGCCGTGGTGAACTCGGAGCAGGCCAAACAGCGCACGATCCTGGAGCAGCGGCGTGATCGGTTGCACCGCTGGACCGCCAGCGCACGGAAGCGGCATGGCCGGGCGTCCCGGCGGGCTGATCAGCGCTCCCACGAGCGAAAAACGCACGGCGAGACGCAGTATCGGGCCTTGAACCAGCAGCAATGCGACCTGGAGGAGCAAGAGGTGACGCATGGACAGATTCGCCAGACCATCCGCGCTCGCAAGGCGGAGATCGACGCCGAGCTTGATGGGCTGAATCAGCGCATGTGGCAGGCCGAACGGGAACGGGACCAGGAAGCGGCAAAAATCAAGCGCTATTGTCAAGCGCAACGGCAGGTGTTGCGGGATCTGGAGGATCTGACGGCTCGGGACCGGCCCATGTATGAGCTGGATAACCGCACCGATCAGGTGATGACCGTGATGAAAGTGGCGCTGGTCAATCTCGGCATGTGGGTGCGGGATCAGTATTTTCCCGCCCGCTATGCGCATGCCACCTGGCAGCGGCTGCGGCCATTTTTGGCGCTGAAAGGGCAGATCACGACGGATGCGACGACCATGCAAGTGACGCTGCGGCCCTTCAATGATTGTCAGCTCAACCGCGATCTGGCCGACCTCTGTGCGCGCGTAGCCCAGCGGCCGCCACACCTCCCCGACGGTCGGCGGCTGATCCTGCTGATGGCGCCACCAGGTCGTCCAGGTCTAGATATGCAGCGGCGCAGCTGAAGCGCGACTCCCTGGGAAGATACACTAATAACCTATAGATAGAATTTCCACATCATCACGACAAAACAAACGCACAAACGCACAAACGCATATCAACGCATATCAACGCACATCAACGCATATCAACGCATATCAACGCAA
>JACCRK010000259.1 GCA_013813565.1 Herpetosiphonaceae bacterium | reverse complement strand
CCGAGCGCGACTGGGGCAACCTGATCCGGCTGCGCCAGGTGGTGTACTTTATCGCCAGCGCCATCGCGATCATCATTCTGATCCGCTTTGTGCTGCTGGCGCTGGCCGCCAATCTAGCCAGCGGCTTTGGCAGCCTGATCGCCACCGTCAGCGACCCCCTGGTGCTACCGTTCCAAGGTCTGTTCAGCGCCCCGGCCAGCACGAACGGCTCGGTATTTGAGATCGGCAGCCTTGTGGCGATCGCCGTCTATTTCCTGGTGGCCTGGGGCATCGTCAAGATCGCCTATCTAGTCAGCGCGCCCAAGACCACCAGCACTCTATAGACATTCCTGCATTCCAACCAGAACAGCGCCCACCACAGGCGCTGTTCTGGTTTAATCAACCCTATTCGATCACGGCTAATTTAGCCTGGGTCAGACTGATCCAGCGCCGCGCCGATCGCGGCCTCAAGGTTCAGGCGCTGGCCGGCCAGCCAGGCCTGCTCGAAGGTCGGCCCATCCAGAGCGGCCCGCACCGACTGGGCGATCGTGGTGTAGAGCGCCTGGTCGGTCGGCGAGAGCGGCGCGCCAATCGCCGACCGCAGGGCCTCGGCGGCACCACAGAGCCGGGCGGCGCGGACCGGCTGCTGCTGGGCGACAAACACCCCGGCCAGCCCCTCCAGACACTCGGCGATGCTCTCCTTCTCGCCAAGATCGGCCAGGATCGCCAGGCTCTCATGGTACAGTTCACGGGCCTGGGCGTAGTCGTGCTGATACAGCGCCACCACCCCGAGGTTGGTCAGCGAGGCGGCGATGGCCCAGCGGTTAGCCAGCGCCCGGCGCGGGGCCAGGCTCTCCTCGAACAGCCGCCGGGCCTGGGCATAGTCGCCCTGATAGCGGGCCACCATCCCCAGATTGCTCAGCGTCGCGGCATAGCTATACAGATCGTCGAGATCGCGAAAGATCGGCAGGTTCTCGCTGAAGAACGCGGTGGCCTGGGCATAGTCGGCCCGCTTGATCGCCACCAGGCCCAGGTTGTTGAGCGTCATTGCGGCGCCACGGGTGTCGCCAATGCTCCGCTGCAGCGCCAGACACTGCTCAAAATAACGCGTCGCCGGATCATAGTCGCCCTGCGACCAGGCCAGCGCGCCGGTGCCATTCAGCGCCCGCACACGGGCGGCGGCGGTGGCCTCGCCCGGCAGCGCCAGCACCTGCTCCAGCCAGCTGCGGCCCTCGCTCAGGTGGCTGTGGGTCCACCAGAAGCGCCAGAGCGCCCCGCTGAGCTGCAGCGCCAGCAGGGGGGCGTGGACAATGGACCAGTGGAGGGCGGCGCGAACATTATCGTGCTCTTGCTCCAGCCGGGCCAACCACAGCTCCTGCTGGGCGCCGTTGAGCTCGGGGGAGGCCACCTCGGCCAGATTGACGATATACTCGCCGTGCTGGCGCTGAACCACCGCCAGCTGGTCGCTCTCCGCCAGCCGCGACAGCGCGTACTCGCGCACAATCTGCAGCATCGTCCAGCGCGACTCGGCGGCCGGGTCGCGTAGGATCAGGCTGCTGTCGAGCAGGGCGGCCAGCGTCTCCAGCAGATTCAGATCGGTGGATTCGACGCCCAGCATCGTGGCCGCCGCCTCGACCGTCCAGCCGCCGGTCCAGACGCTGAGGCGTATAAAGGTGTCGCGCTCAGTGGCCGACAGCAGCTGATAGCTCCAGTCCATCATGTCGCGCAGGGTCTGCTGGCGCTGCGGCAGGTCGCGGGAGCCGCTGCTCAGCACCGGTAGCCGCTGATCGAGCCGCGCCAGCAGATCGGCTGGTGGCAGCAGCCGGATGCGCGCCGCCGCCAGCTCCAGCGCCAGCGGCAGACCATCAAGGCGATAGCAGATCTCCGCCACCGCCCGGGCGTTGCTCTGGCTGAGCACAAAACTGGCATCGGCGGCCAGGGCGCGGGCCACAAACAGCCGGATCGCCTCCGAGTCGTGCAGCAGGTCGAGCGACGGCAGGTGGGCCGGGTTGGGCGCGGCCAGCGGCGGCACCACAAAGGTCTGCTCGCCATAGATATGCAGCACCGTGCGGCTGGTGACCAGAACGGTGAGCCGGGGCGCCGCGCCGAGCAGCGTCCCAACCAGCGGCGCCGCATCGATCACATGCTCAAAGTTATCCAGCACCAGCAGCAGATGTTTGTCGTGGAGATACTCCAGCAGCGTAGTCTCAAGCGACTGCCCGCTGACCTCCTTGATGCCGAGCGCCTGCACGATGGCCGAGCGGACAAACTCGGCGCCGCTGATCGTCGCCAGCGCCACAAACACCACGCCGTGGCTCCACTGGTCGGCCAGCCGGGCCGCCACGTGCAGGCTGATGCGGGTCTTGCCGGTGCCGCCCAGCCCGGTGAGCGTCAGCAGGCGGGCGCCGCCGGCCAGCAGCGCACAGATCGCGGTGATCTCGCCGGTGCGGCCAATAAAGCTGGTCGGCACCGCCGGCAGCTGCCGCAGCCGTGGCCCGGCCGGGGTGACACGGGCGGCCTCCGCGTTGAGAAAATCGCGCAGCGTCTCGGCCAGCCGGCGCAGATGCCGATAGTAGGTGGTCACGTGAACCCCCAGCGTATTGGCGTAGCTGGCCACCGACTCGCCCGGCTGATCGATCAGCGCCTCCAGCACTCGCCGCTGGTCGTGGGGCAGCGGCAGCGCCCGCAGCTGGGCGTACATCGCGCTCAGCCCGCCGCTGGCCGCCACCCACGCCCGCCACGGATCCTCGCGCAATACCCGCTGCGGGTGCTGCAGCAGCTCCTGGACTCGTTCCACGTTCCATTCAATCATTGGCTACCTCCGCCGCCCATGATACGCGACCTTTGCAAACTTCAGAAACCGCCGGCAGCCCAAGCAGTGTATACGAGCTTGTGTCTTAGGACACATCATCATCAGTGCAGGTGGATTAGAATAGACTGCAGACATTGATAAACAGCATCCACGGAACAAAAATAATATGCGCAGAGTTCTTCAATAAACAGCACTCTGGTTATCAATACTATGAGGGAAGACACAGCTATGTTTCACTCCAACCAGCCACGTTCATTGGTGCGCCGCGTTTCTGGCGCTCTGGCCATCCTGCTGATCGCGATCAGCCTGATCGCCCCGGCCACTAGCCGCGCCGCCGGGATTGTCTATCAGGGATTCAGGCCATTGGGACGGGCACTGCCGATCTCAAATGACACTCCCTCTTCTACGCTCAAAACCAATACCTGAAATCCGCGATTATCCATTGGTTGAGGGTCCAGTTGATACGTTAGCACCACCCTTGAACCGGGTGTCATTTCAGAAAAGTATTGACTGACGTAGTGGTCTGAATCCCTGATTAAGGTCGTCCCATCCGGCAGGCGGGGTTGGCGCTCGCGCACCGTCGCACAGATCGCCGCCAGATCGCGATTGAGCGCACGGTCGTTGAACCCGCTGAACGTCACCACCGTGCGGTTCCCGTCCACCACAATCGTGCCCGATAGGTCAAAAAAAGGCCGCAGCCGCTCCCAGCCCGCCTGGGCATACGTCGCTGGGAAAAACGTGTCCCTCGTCCACATCCCCAGATTCGCCGCACACAGTTTGAACACCGTCATCAGCTGATCTTTGCGGTTATCCAATTCAAACATCGGCGGCGCGTGCACCAGATCCGCCTGACTTTGGGCCACCGCATCTTGCTGCGTGCGCAGCTGCTGGAGCGTTGCGGTGGCCTCCGCGACCTGCGCCTCGGCGGCGTCCAGCGCGGCCTGGAGGGTGTTCGCGTGCTGCTGCGCCTGCGTTCGGTCAGCGGCGCGCACCAGGGGCACTAGGTCCGCCGCGCTGTGCGCTGTGCGCCGACACGTTGCGGCCGCACTCCGCCGCTGCGTCAGGGTGCGCTGGGCTTTGCGCGCCTGCTGGGCCAGCCGCGCCGCCCGTGTGGTGCAGCGG
>JACCRK010000050.1 GCA_013813565.1 Herpetosiphonaceae bacterium | reverse complement strand
GAGCAGAGCATCCCGCCGCCTTGTTTTTAAGCGCTCACCAGTCGCGGGGCACCTTGACCAGCGTGCGGTCGATGCTGTCCAGCGTGGGCCGACCGCTGAGCGCCATCGCCCGCTCCAGCTCATCGCGCAGAATCGTCAGGACGTGGGTGACGCCCGCCGCGCCGTTGACCGCCAGCCCCCACAGGATTGGGCGACCAACCAGCACGGCCCGCGCGCCAAGCGCCAGGGCCTTGAGAATGTCGGTCCCGCGCTGGGCGCCGCCATCGACATAGACCTCGCAGGCCCCATTGACCGCCGCCACCACCTCGGGCAGCGCCTCCAGGGTCGCGATCGCCCCATCGAGCTGGCGCCCGCCGTGGTTCGACACGATGATCCCCGCCGCGCCGTGGGCAACCGCCAGCGCCGCATCCTCGGCGGTCATCAGTCCCTTGACGATAATCGGCAGCTGGGTCACTGAGCGCAGCCAGCTCAGCGCCTCCCAGGTCAGCGCGGTGTCAAACATGGCGCTGGCGTGCACCGCCAGGCCGGAGAGGCCCTGCTCCTGAATATGGACCGGGGTCTCACTGGAATCCTGGAAGTTGGCCTGGTGCAGGTGGGCGGGCAGGCCGAAGCCATTGCGCAGATCGCGCTCGCGCTGGCCCAGGCGCGGCGTATCGACCGTCAGCACTAGCGCCCGGTAGCCCGCCGCCTCGGCCCGCCGAATCAGCCCCTCGGAGACCCGCCGATCCTTGTAGACGTACAGCTGAAACCACAGCGGGCCGCTGGCCGCCGCCGCCACCTCCTCCAGCGAGCGGGTTCCCAGCGTGCTCACGCCCATCAGCGTGCCCGCCGCGCCGACGCCCTGCACCGTGGCGCACTCGCCCTCGGGGTGGGCCAGACAGTGGTAGGCGGTCGGCGCGACCAGAATCGGCATCGCAACCGGGGTTCCCAGCACGGTTGTCCGCAGATCGCAGGCGCTCACATCGACCAGCGCCCGTGGCCGCAGCCGCACCTGGTCGTAGGCGGCGCGGTTGGCGTGAAGCGTGCGCTCGTCCTCGCTGCCGCTGCGATAGTAATCGCGGGTCGGCAGATCGAGCGTCGCCAGGGCCTGTTCCTCATAATCCCGAACATTGATCAGCTGCATATGGTTCTCCTTGCACTGCAAAATATACAAAGACGCGGCGGATGAATTGTGAATCCACCGCGTCTCGGCAGGCTAGCGCTATTCGGCTGTCAGCGCCGGACTAGTTCACTTTGCCGCGATTGCGGGCATCCGGGCCGGAGCGATGCGGCGTAATATGTTCCTCTTCGCCGCGCTCCTTGAAGACGAGCACAATTGGCGATCCAAGGAAGCCATACTGCTCGCGGATGCGGTTCTCCAGGTAGCGCCGGTAGCCGAAGTGCACTTCTTGCGGCGCGTTGGAGAAGAACAGCAGCACCGGCGGGGCCACCTGCACCTGCGAGGCGTAGTACAGCCGCAGATGGGCGCCTTTTCTGGTCGAGGTTGGCGGATGCGCCCGCACGGCCTCGCGCAGCAGGGTGTTCAGCTCCGAGGTTGGGATGCGCTTGTTGCGCTCGCTCTCGATCATCATCCCCAGCTCCAGCACCTTGCTCACCCGCTGGCCGGTCATGGCCGAGATAAACAGCAGTGGCGCATACGGCACGAAGTGAAAGACCTCCTGCATCGCCTTGGAGGCTTTCTCGAAGGTAAAGGTCTCTTTGTCGATCAGATCCCACTTGTTGATCAGGATCGCCAGACCCTTGTTGGCGTCCAGCACCATGCCGGCGATGTGGGTGTCCTGGGCGGTCGGGCCTTCGGCGGCGTCGATCAGCAGCAGCGCAATGTCGCAGCGCTCGATTGCCCGCAGCGAGCGCAGCACGCTGTAGCGCTCGACCCCCTGGTCGATCGAGCCGCGCCGCCGAATGCCAGCGGTGTCGATCAGGGTGATCTCGCGGTTGGCGAAGGTCAGCTTGGTGTCGATCGAGTCGCGGGTCGTGCCGGGGATCTCGCTGACCACCACGCGCTCCTCGCCGACCAGCTTGTTGAGCAGGCTGGATTTCCCAACATTCGGCCGGCCGACGATCGCAATCTTCAGCGAGTCGTCATCCTCGTCTTCCTCGGAGCCAGGCGGCAGTGCAGCGACCAGCGCATCAAGCAGCTCGCCTGATCCGGTGCCGTGGTAGGCGCTCAGGGGAATCGGCTCGCCCAGGCCCAGGTTATAAAACTCCACCGCGTTCTGGCGGCGCTCCTCGGTCTCGGCCTTGTTGACGCCCAGGATCACCGGCTTGTCGCTGCGGCGCAGCATCTCGCCGACCTCCTCATCCGCCGCGATCATGCCCTCGCGGCCATCGACCAGAAACACGATCACATCGGCCTCATCGATGGCAAGCTGGGCCTGCTGGTGGGTGCGCTTGACGATCTCGGCCAGCGGCAGGTTCGGGTCATCGTCGCCGACCAGCAGCCCGGCTGTATCGACGATGGTGAACAGGCGGCCATTCCACTCAGTCTCGCCGTACTGGCGGTCGCGGGTCGTGCCAGCCTCGTCGGCGATGATCGCCCGGCGCTCGCCAATTAGTTTATTGAAAAGGGTCGATTTGCCCACATTGGGCCGGCCCACAATGGCCACAATTGGTTTCGTCATCTGCATATCCTTTAGAAGTAGCTGTGCCAGAGAGATCCTGACAGCTGACTACCTGCTAGCTACTATTTTTTCGTTCAATCAGCAAAATCGTCGCCGCCTGCCCGAGCACGCCGATGGCATAGTTGCCCCGGACGCGCAGCTCTGGAAAAAGCCGCATGACCTCGCGGACACGGTCGATATCGCTGGCGAGGGCCACAATCAGACCGCCTGGCCTGACCACCCGCACCCACTCGCGAAAGGCGCCCTGGTAGAGCATCGTCAGCTCGTCGGGGTGGTTGACCTGCTTGCCGAAGGGCAGGTTCACTGCGATTTTGGAGATCTCGCCATCAGCAAAGGGCAGATCTTCGGCATCAAGCCGGCGAATCGCCAGGTCGCCGCCGACGGTTTGTAGATTTTTCGTCAGCGCCTTGACCGCCTCGCGGCTCTTATCGCCGGCAATCAGTCGATCAAATGGCCCGGCGATGGCCCGCTCGGCCACCAGGGTTCCAGTGCCGGCCATCGGGTCGAGGAACACATCGTCGGCCTGCGGGTCGGTCAGGCGCACCATTGCGGCGGCGATCACCGGGCGCAGCGCGGCGGGGCGGTTGACCTCGCGGCCGCCGTCGGGCCCGCGGTGGCGCATCGTGGCGTCGGAGAGGCGTAGCGCCACCACTAGCTCGCTGGCAAACAGGGTCACCCAGACCTCAACGTCGGCATCTTCTTCCACCAGCCGCCAGCGGCCCGGCCAGCTATCACGTATGGCATCGGCGACGGCCTCGCCGATCGCCTTGCGTGGATATTCCTGACGGCCAGTCGCCCGTGTAATCACCCGGAAGTTGGTAATTTTGGGCAGCCGATTGCCGGCCGCCGTGTAGGTGTTCAGCGCCGAGGAAACCATTGGGCTTTGCTTGACGGTGGTGTGAATCTGCTTCAGGCCGTTGGCGGTCGGGGCGATGTTAAACGCCCGCACCGCCAGGACAAACACATCCTCCACAGTGCGCAGATCGAACAGCTCTTTGGTTGGGCTGGCGGTCTGCAGCAGCGTGACATCATCTTTCTGGGGCACATGGCGCTGGGCCAGCACAGTTGGCTTGCGCAGCGCCGTGCTCATCTCTGACCACGCCAGTGCGCCAAGGCCTGGCTGCGTCTGGACCAGATACACCGGCCTGGTCGCATCGCCCATTGGTGGCCGGGCCGGCGCTGGCCGCCGTGGTCGTCCAGGACGTGGCGCTGATCCGCCGCCGGTGTGCTTCGTCGGGCGCGGGCCACGCAAGGCCGAGGAGTGGGCTGGGCGGGCTGGACGCTCAGCTGAGCCTGGGCCGCTTTCGCCCTGGGCCGGGCGTGGGCTGCGTGAGACCG
>JACCRK010000045.1 GCA_013813565.1 Herpetosiphonaceae bacterium | reverse complement strand
GGCGGATCTTGCCCTCCTGAACAGCGTGGAGCGCCCGCTCCTCGAGGGACATCAGCCGGCTGCTATCGAGCGCTCCGATCAGCGGCAGCACAATCGCCGTGCTGCTCAGCGGTAGAATCGGCACGGTCATCTCCTGGATGACCGCGCGCTGCTGCTCAATCGTTGCCAGCTGGGCGCCGATCTCGGCGCGGGCGGCCTCGGCCTCACGGCGGGCGGCCCGCGCGTTGGCCAGCTGCTGCTCCTGCAGACGCTCCTGCTCAGCCACCTGCTCGACCATGGTATTGAAGGCTGTCGCCAGATCGCCCAGCTCGTTCTGGTTGACTATCTCCACGCGCTGCGAGCGATCGCCCGCTGCCACCGCCAGCGTCGCCGTCTGCAGCCTTTTGAGCGGCCTGGCGACCATTCGGATCAGGGTTGAAAAAAAGATGACAATCATCGCAAAGGTGATGATGCCAATAATCCGGGTCAAGGTGAGCGGATTTCTCTGGGCGGTAAGCACCACCTGGTTGCTTTCGCCCTGTAGGTTGGCCTCAAACGTATTCAGCGCATTGTTGGCAACCAGCATGGCGTTATCGAACTGGCCGACTATTTCCAGCGCCGAGGCGTTTTGCGCATTGCGCTGGCGAATCGTTGCCTCCTCGGTCAAGGTGAGCAAACGATTGACCGTCGTTGTCACTACCCCAAAGGCATTATTATCGGTCTCCTGATTGGTCGTATCTTGATTGAGCAGCGCACTTAGCTCTGCCATCAGCTCGCGGGTGCGGGCATCGGCAGCAACATGGGCCAGTCGATGCTGTTCCTCGTTGGTCACCACATACATTAAGCTCTCAAAGCGGGTGTCACTCAAGGTGGCGCGTAACTTATTGAGGAGCTGTTGTTGCGGCAGGATTTCCTGGGCAATCAGGAGGGTGTTCTCGCGATATGCGCTGACTGAGGTACTATTAACGATGACCAGTACGGCAAAAAGTACAGTGATAAGGAGCAAACCAATGCCTACAAGGCGACGAATCGAGATACGCATAGTGCTCTCCTGACGGCGGTGGCGGGGAAATTGCGCTAAACTATGTCGCCAGCACTTTAGCACATGATAGACAATGAGAAAAGTATTGGCGCTATGTCGCTTTGTCTCACGCTGGCTTTTCAATCACGCTGCAGGCCAAACTGGGTGGATATTCGATGGATGGCCTTGAAATGGAGGATTATCATGCAGTTACGGGTTGCGGTAGGACAGATCGATCTGGCGCTGGGCGACCGCGCCGCCAATCTCGCCACGGTTCAGCAGGTCGCCGCCCAGGCCGCCAGCGCCGGCGCGGAGCTGTTGGTCTTGCCCGAGCTCTGGGGCAGCGGCTACGATCTCGAGCGGGCCGCTGAGCTCAGCGATGCGCTCGGCGAGGGCCTCTTCGCCGAGACCGCCCGGCTGGCCGCCCAGCACAAGCTGGCGATCTGTGGCTCGCTGCTGGAGCGCTGCTCCGACGGGATCTATAACACTGCGGCCACCTTTGATGCCGCTGGCACCCTGCGCGGCGTGTACCGTAAAACCCATCTGATCGGCCTGATGGCCGAGGGGCGCTACCTGCAGCCCGGCCACACCGCCGAGGTCTACCCGATGGACTGGGGCGCCACCGCCAGCGCGATCTGCTACGACCTGCGCTTCCCCGAGCTATTTCGCCGCTACACCCTGGCCGGCGCACGGGTGCTGCTGCTGCCCGCCGAGTGGCCCGATCGCCGCATCGAGCACTGGCGGACCCTGCTGCGCGCCCGCGCGATCGAGAATCAGTGTGTGGTTGTAGCCTGCAACCGGGTCGGCAGCGACCGCGACAACACCTTCGGCGGCTGCTCGGCGATTATCGATCCCTGGGGCCAGGTGCTGGCCGAGGGCGACCACCAGCCCGCCCTGCTCACCGCCACCCTCGACCTGGCCGAGATCGATGCCGTCCGCGAGTTTCTGCCGATCGCCCGCGACCGCCGCCCGGAGGTGTACGAGGGTTAGGGACTATGATCCACGAAGGCCACGAAGAGCACGAAG
>JACCRK010000044.1 GCA_013813565.1 Herpetosiphonaceae bacterium | reverse complement strand
GGCCATGCCACCCGGCATGTGGGTCCCCGCACGAAGTGTACGATCGAGTAGTTGCTTATCTCGATGGGCTTGGGCTTACGTACGGCGGCGCAGCACCGCGCCGAGCGCCTGCGCCTCGCGCCAGATCGCCCAGGGCGGGCGGGCGGGCAGCAGCCAGCGGTCCAGCGCCGCCAGCGCGGCGCTGCTGCCCGCCTGAATCTGGCGGCGCTGCGCTGCTAGCGTCTGGCGCTGCTGGAGCGCGGCGATCCGCCCGGTCACGGTGGTCCAGCGGCCGCGCACGGCGGCCTGGGCGCAGGCCAGCAGATCGTATTGCAGCATCAGCGGCCAGTCGCGGCGGAGCAGCGGCGTCGGAACACAGCGCCAGATCACGCGCCAGCGATTGCGGGCCACCAGCCAGTCCTTGAGCGGCGAACCCTCGCCGCCGGTGGCCGAGTAGATATGCTGCACCTGGGCGGCTGGGCTGAGCAGCGTCGCCCAGCCACGCAGCCGGAGCCGCCAGGCCAGATCGACATCCTCCAGATAGGCAAAATAGCCCTCGTCGAAGCTTCCAACATCGTCCAGCGCGGCGCGGCGATAGGCGACGGCGCCGCCGCTGGCGCCCCAGGCGGGTACTGGTGCGTGGGGCAGATCGGCCACCGGCTGTAGCATCCGGTCATCAAGCGCCACGCCATCGCGGTGGAAGCGAATCCCGGCTGAGGCGACCAGATTGGGCTGGTGGGCAAAGGTCATGACCGCGGCGGTGGCACCGAGCGAGCGGTCGGCGCGCAGCGGCGCGACCAGATTGGCCACAAAATCGGGCGCCGCCACCGCATCGTTGTTGAGCAGCACCAGATACTCGCCGCGGGCCAGATGCAGGCCGGCGTTGACCCCGCCGCTGAAGCCACGATTGCGGGTCAGGGCCAGCAAGCGCACGTCGGGCCAGCGGTCACGCACGAGGCGGGCCGAGCCATCGTAGGATCCATTATCCACCACAACGATCTCGAAGTCGGCCGCAGTCTGGAGCGCCAGGCTCTCCAGGCATGACTGGAGCATCGCTCGGCCATTCCAGTTGAGGATGATCACGGAGACAGGTGGGGAAGCGTGTTGGTGAATCAACTACGAGCCAAACAGGATATTCCACCAGCGGCGCCAGTTTGGGACGGACTCGTGGGGGACGACAGCCACGACAGGCGCGGGTGGGTTTGGGCCGGTGGTTGGGGCGGGATCGACGATATTGAGCTGCAGCACGGTCTCATTCGGCCGCGCCATATCGAGCCGATCGCGGGCCAGAACCTCGATGGCGGCATCGGAGCGGACATAGGCCAGCCGATCCTGAAGGTTGCGCTGCTCCTGCTCACGCTGGGCATTCTCGCTGGCCCGCAACGCAATCTGCTGCTGCATGCGATACTCCTGCACCACCATCCCGCTGAACAGCACCATCAGATAGATGGCGAAGGCCGCCAAGCCCCAGGTGATCAGCTGTAATGATGAGCGCTGAATACGCTCAGGGCGGGGCAGGGTCGGAGGTCTAATTTTTGGCATGCGTAGCTGTCGTTTGGGAGCCATAGAACACCTCCAGGCCAGAAAGCGCCAGGCATCGATCACAGTCCGATAGCTGTGATCGATGCGCTTGCTGCTGCTAGACGCCGCTTGGCTCTTCGGTCATGCGGGTGCGGGGAGCCTCAAGCAGCAGTGGCTCGTCGACATTGCTGGCCATCGCGCTCTGGCCGCGGAAGAGGCCACCTGGCTCGATATGCAGCGAGGCGGCGGTGATGTCGCCCCAAACCTTGCCAGATGGCGAGATTTCGAGCTGCTCCGTGGCGGTGATGGTGCCTTTGACAGCGCCCGACACATGAATATTCTGGGCCTTGAGCGTGGCGATGACGCGCCCGGTTGCCCCGACGATCAGATTGCCGAGCACCTCGACCTCGCCCTCGACCGAGCCATCAATCCGAATATTTCCATCGGATTTCATTGTGCCAACAAAGCTGGTGTTGGAGCCAATCACCGTTTCAGGCTTGCCGTTAGGCGACTGGGCGATGGGCTGAACCACCTTTTTATTGTTGCCAAATATTCCGCTCATAAGTGCCTCCTGTTATGGGTTGAGTGTGGGTGATAGTGCCGGTGACGGATCACGCAGCGCCTGCGCAATTGCGGCTTCTTCTTCATCGGAGAGGGTATGTGAAGCTGTGCCGGCCTGGACAAACTTGGCATAGATTCGCACCCCGTTCCGGCTGTAGATACTGCTGAGGATGACTCCATCGTGATTGCCATCGAGCAGCGCCACCGCAAAACTCTGATCACCGCCAACATCACCAAAAGGGTTAAAGCGTACCAGACCAATATGCTGGACGCTGCTCTGGTTCAACTCACGCACCTGTTGGGTCAATGTCGTGAGTTGATCATTGTGATCAGCGACCTGCAGTGCGCGTGCATGCCAGATCTCGTCCAGTGTTTCGCCCTCCACACCTCGAGTGAGTGCGGTGTAGCGCTGGACAGCAGCACGAACCTGGATCGCTAAACGAAAAGTGACTCCAAGCATCACGAGCAACACAAGTGCCGTGAGGAGCCACATGTAAAAGCCGTAGGTTGTCCAGAATGCTGTCAATGAAACCTCGTCTCGAACGCCGCGGGCATTATAAACCAGCCCTATCATAAAATCAAAACTGCGGCGGATTAAATTCAAGGCTACAGACTACCATAGATAGCGGATGTGTGGGTATTCCGCGGCCAGGCGGCGCGCTCCCCGGCCCCGCCCAGCGCAGCCACTGGTCGGGCAGCGCTTTTGACTTCTCTCTTTACGGGTGCTAGCATGGGCCCATCCACGAGGAAAACGGCACATAGTGATGAGGTACGATGCGATTATCTACCAAAGGTGAGTATGGCGTCCGGGCGCTGTTCGATCTGGCCCAGCACTACGGCGAGGGGCTGATTCAGAGTCACGATATCGCCGACCGACAGGGCATCTCCGAAAATTATCTTAATCAACTACTCATCGGGCTGCGCAAAGCGGGTCTCATTATGAGTGTGCGTGGCCCCCAGGGTGGCCATCAGCTGGCCCGGCCGCCCCAGGCGATCTCGCTGCTTGATGCGCTGCTGGTGCTGGAGGGTCCGCTGCTGCCGACGCCGGAGGGCGCCAGCACCGACTCGCCCGACGGTGAGCTGCTCAGCGAGGTGTGGGG
>JACCRK010000040.1 GCA_013813565.1 Herpetosiphonaceae bacterium | reverse complement strand
GGGCAGCGACGGCCTGGAGGCGCTCATCCGGCAGTTGTCCGCCCAGAATAACGAGCCCATCGATCTGGCGCCCAAGCAGCACATCAAGGGCATCAAGCTCCGTTGGCAGGTTGGGTGAGTTCCAGCTGCCCGATGCGAGCAGGGGAAAGTAGCCGGCCTGGTACAGCTGCTCCTCAATGCCAATCACCATCTCCCCATAAAACAAACTATTCATATTCTGCGTGAGGACCCCGATCGTATTCGAGCGGCCCCGAACCAATCCCTGGGCCACCATGTTGGGGCGATAGTTTAATTTCTTGGCCGAGGCCTCAACGGCGACGCGCATGGCCGCATCGACCCGCAGATTGCCCGATAGCACACGCGACACGGTGCTTGGAGAAACCCCCGCGTCATGCGCGATATCAATGATCGTAATAACACTGCTGCTTCGCTCCGTGCGCTTCTTAACCATATGTTCCCTTTCAACCGTTAAATTCCAGGCCTGCGTCGGCAGCCGGCTCAAGCAACTGGATAAGGGTCGCATCGTCCAGCGTAGTCTCTCGCTTTCTCGCTGTACGTCAGGCTGTGGCTATTGTACAAACAGCGGGCGTGGATGTCGAGGAACGTTGGACCTTCCGCAGGGCGTGGGCAACGTCAGATGGCACGGCCAGATGAGGTGGGCGCATGCCAGCCCCCACGACGTTGCCCATGCCCTAGCCATTTCACGGAGAAGTGGATTGGTTCTGGATCATGGGATTTAGCTGGTGGACCTAGCGTAGCACCATCGGTAAATAGCTGTGTTCGGTGAGCGTCGGGGGAGACTGCACTGCGAGGAGGACGTCATAGCTGCAGCCGTTCGACTTCGTGATGTCGATTCGCCAGCCGCGCAGGAAATCAGCGTCAACCGTTGGCATACTAACGATTGCGACCGTCGTGCCAGCGCCAGGCACGATCACGAGGTTGCCCGCCCTGATTGACCCATTCGACTCCTGAACAGGCTGGAGCGGCACATGGACCTGGAAGACTGTGCTTACATTGGCCGCCACCTGACATGCGTCGACCACCCGCAGCGTTTGATTCTGCGCGTTGAATGTGAACTGGCGCGTCCAGCTCTGAACGGCGCTAGCGTTGCTCGAATACGCATTGGTCAGGGTGGCGGCCACCGTGGTTACGCCGTTTTGGGTCGAGTGAGTCAGCGATGAGACCGAGTTGTTCTGGTTGATGACCGTTCCATTACGGGTGAATCGCAGCACGTTGTGCACTGCGGTATTGAAGTCCCCATAGAGGTTGCCCTGGAGTCCGCTATGCGACCAGATGTTGGACGTGACGGTGAGCCAGTCGCCCTTGGAGAGCGTGAAGCTGCCCTGGTCGCTGTGGGCATGCGACTGGTCCAACGGCCCCGCCTTGACGGCCATCCAAAGCGCGTCCTCGTTCCACGAGCTGCGGGCGAAGAAATCGCCGGTCCCGGTGGCATGATACGCGAGAGCGGTCGGTGCCACGGCCGAATCGGCCACAGTGAGCAGGGTGGGACGCAAGGTAAAGCCCTGTGAGTTCTGCTGGAGGTCGATCTGCTCCAGCCACCAGACACCCCGGCTTGCCTGCGGTGTGCCTGCCGATAAGGCCACTCCGTTCAGCATCAGGTTGCGCTGGTAATCGAATATCTCAGGATTGGAGACGCGGGATTGGTCACCGATCGGGGCGAAGCGGTCCAGCGTGGGGACCGTCGCGTGGATCCAGTAGTCTAACGTTTCTTGCGTGTGCGGCGTGAGGGCGGCAAGGTTTTCGCCCGTTGAGGCTTTCCAAAGCCGAAAGTCGTCGAACAGACTGCCGATCGCGGTGCCGTAGCCGGTGCCTTCGCGGGTGCCGCCGCCGGGGATATCCGCATAGTAGCTGGTGATCAGCGGGAACTTATTCGTTCGGAGAAAGTCGATCCAGACCTGGCTCTCCAGCGCAAGGGCGACATACATCGTCGTCTTGACGTGGCCGAAGAAGTAGTTGTTGCCGGCATCGTTGATCGCCCATCCGGTCCAGGGGTGCGGGTTGCCGCCCCAGGCGGCGCTCGCTGGGTTCCAGATGTTGTAGACAGTCTGTTGCATATACGACGTCCAGCGCGTGCGCTGTTGCGGGGTCAGGCGATCGTAGCCGTAGTCGTAGGCCAGGGCGATTTGCTCAATGTACCACCAGGCCTCCAGGTACGAGTCCGCGCTGACTGGCGGTGTCTGGCCCTGGGCAATAGCGCCCTCGGCCTCGACAACCAGCGCTTCGGCCGCAGTGATGGCATGGGTGATGTAGGCGGCATTGCCCGTGATCGCGTACATGATCACCGCGTCGGCCGAGGTGTAAGCATAGCCGGGATTGTTCTGAAACACCGCCCGATCCACCCAGTTCTTAAAGCGCACATACTCCTGACTCGTGGTGTTCACCGATGTGTAGTCGGTCAGCGCGATGAACGGCCGAGCCATTGGCAGGCTGGAGACGGAGTCTGAGGCGCTCGGGTGAGGTGGCTGGTTGGCGTGTGCGCCGCCGCCAACGCTGGTGCCGGGTGACACTGGCAGCCAGCCGAGGCTCGTGGCGATCAGCAGCGTTAGCACCAGCGTTTGGATGGTCTTTTTCATGCGTTCCTCACAATAAGAGCGACCGGCTTAAGAAGATAAAGCATTCCAAGAAGTATACAGCCTTTGGATTCATCTTAGCCTTTTCGAAAGCCTAGAACTACTCTTGTGGATTGCACAAATCAGCTGATTAAAACGTGGCGCTGCATCCTTGAATTTTGCCTATGATGGCTTTCAGGGGAAGATGATTCCCCCAACGGGTAATCGAAGTCGCTCACCAGCCAGAGTCGAACATACTTTCTGTACGGAAGTCAAAAGCCCTGATTGATTACCAATCTCCTATTGATCAGGGTATTTCTCTATGCTAGGATTGCTGTACAATCATGCAAAAACGGACTGATTTCAGTCGAGCTGAAATCATAGCAATAAAACTCGGAAGATACTATACCTACTAGCACAGACTTTTGTCTGACAACACAAAATCCTATAGTACTTTGATGCTGTAGAATTTCACCAAAGCCATACCCTCATTTTACCAAAAATCAATCCTCAAGAGCCAAATCTCACCAGTTGTGAAGCAGCCTCTGCCAATCCGTTTTCTGCTGATCGATAAGAACTAGGGCGAATATTGATTGTTGACGAACCCACGTATATCAATGACGTATCACAAACATTTCTTAATCTGTAGAAAGGCGGTAGAATGCCAAATTCTTCCCACAGCGATAAGATTTTGATCGTCGACGATGAAGCTACTAACATTCAACTCCTCACTCATCTACTGGCTAAAAAAGGATACCAGAATACACGATCAACCCAAGACTCACGGGAAACGCTCCCTTTGTATCTGGAATTTCAGCCCGATCTGATCTTGCTCGATCTGATGATGCCATTTATCAATGGATGGCAATTGTTGACTATGCTGCGCCAGCTTATCCCGGCGACCAATTTTGTCCCAATTCTCGTATTAACCGCCGATGTTACTAAGGCTACCCGTGAGCGCGCCCTATCCTGCGGCGCCAATGATTTCCTCACCAAGCCTTTTGATATAACTGAGATTACCTTGCGAATCCATAACCTGCTGCAAACTCGTCAGCTCTATCTGCAGCTGGAGCAGCATCGCCATATGCTGCAAAAACGGGTTTTCGAACAAACCCAGGAACTTGAAGAGTCGCGCATTCAGATTCTCGCTCGGCTGGCGCTGGCCGCCGAATACCGTGACGACAATACCGGGCATCATACCCAACGCGTCGGGAGAATAGCTGCTTTGCTCGCAACCTCGCTCGGGTTGCCCGAGGCCGAGATCCTGTTGCTGCGGCGAGCCGCCCCGCTCCACGATGTCGGCAAGATTGGCATTCCCGATCATATTTTATTAAAGCCAGGCCGATTGACCACCGCCGAATTTGAGATTATGAGGACCCACACCACTATTGGAGCACATATCCTCAAAGATAATCATGTGCCGCTGCTACACCTGGCGGAAACGATTGCGTTAACCCACCACGAACGCTGGGATGGCACGGGCTACCCCCACGGCATTGCCGGCGAGGCAATTCCACTGGTAGGGCGGATTGTCGCTGTTTCCGACGCGTATGATACCCTGACTCATGAGCGACCCTATAAGCACGCCTGGTCAAGCCAGGAGGCAATCGCCGAAATTGAAAAGCAGAACGGGACCCAATTCGACCCAGATGTCGTCAAAGTGTTTCTCCAGCTCGCTAACGCCAATCATTTTCGAGAAACCAAGGATAGACCCGAGGGCGTGATCCTGAATAACGCGCGACTGAGTGGGGTTCAGGCCCCGGTAACCTCCAATCTCTCGCCTCTGCCTGAGCATCTTACGCCCCGTGAGTATGAGGTGCTGCAGTTGCTATCCCAGGGGCAGACTAATCGTGAAATCGCGCAGGCGCTGATTGTGAGCGTCGGCACGGTCAAAGTCCATGTTGAGCATATTTTGGGCAAATTGGGTGTAAACGACCGCACCCATGCGGCTGTACGCGCGTTTGAACTGGGGCTATTGCGACTGAAGACCGATTGCTTCTGACAGGGACTGGCCAGATCGAGCAGGACAAGGGCTGGGGGTGCGCATCACAATCCTTCAGGCGGAGATAGAGTGGTCACTCCTCAACGGCGTGAAGCAGTCCAATTAAGGCTGTCAACTCAACCATCCGGGCAATGCGAATTGGTCGATAGAGCTGCTTGCCACGCCAAAGCAGAAGACCCTCTTCTTCAAACGGATGATACTGATCGCACATCCAGTGCTTCGCTTTGATCAGGACTGGTGCGAGGTGGTCGGGCAAACAGCGGTGGCGTTTCGCCGCCAGGAGTGCCAGCACCGCATAGGCGGTCTCCTCGGTGCAGCCATCTCCAATACCCCAGGCCCCATGGCTGTGCTGGTACATTGCCAGCGATTGACACATGGCCGGAATAGCTGCCTTGGCACCCGACTCCAGCAAAGCGATCATAATCTGGGCGGTTGCATACTGCGTGCTAATATGGGGCGGCTCACTTGCCCATAAGCCGGTTAGCGGCTGGTGCCGATAGAGATACTGCTGATAAGCCTGCCAGCAGTTGCCGGATCCAAAGCTTACCAACGCATGCAGACTATGGGCGACACTGGTTAATGGCCGAGGAGCGGTATCAGGCCAGGCGCTCATCGTGGTCAGGGAGGTCTGCTCAAAGTGGCGTATTATCTGCTGTGGAAGCGTCAGGCCGCCGAGCGTCAGCAAGGTTATCGCCACTGTCTTCGTATCCTGATCCAGGTCGGCTTTGCCCAATCTATCCGTGCGGGTACCTAGTACGGTATCGCGCAAAAGGGCGAGCTGCTGCTCAAGCGCAACCCGTAACGATGCGGGCATGGTGGGCTCATAGTGTGAGCCGAGCATGCCGCCCAGCAACAGCGGGTAGAGGCCAAACACCCGCTCGACCCCGATCATCGGCCAACGTGTACACACAACGCCCTCGACGCTGCTGCTGGTGGCCTCGCGGGCCTTTGCCAGTCCAACCTGCACCTGTTCGCAGAGCGCCGCCAGCGTCGGATTCGCGCGGGCGCGGCTAAGCCAGAACGCCGATGCCGCCGGACTACAGCCAACAGTACCATGATTATCCACCAGTCCAGGATCTGCCTCCTCGCCCCAGCCTTCCCAGATGTGACAAGCGGCCATGTCTGGGGCCGACACGTTGCGCTGGAGCCGACTGCGCTGGCGTTCTCCACTCGCGACTATCGCGGCGTAGGGGGCGATGTCGATCGGCAGCCCAAGCTCCCGCGCATCATCAAGCAAACGCGGAAGAATTAACTCAAAGCCGAGCGGAAGATCCGTCCCCAGCGCGAGCCAATCGCACCACTGATTACGATAGAGAAAGGCGATTCCGGCATCGATTGCGACCTGGGTTGCCCGCCGACTATAGGCCAGGCTTTTCAGCGCAAGCAGCGCGGCGAGGGTTGGCAGGGAACGCATGCGTGGATCCAGCGCCTCAGCCCATCCGCCGTCGGGCTGCTGCTGACTTGTCAGCCACTCAATCACCGGCCAGGGATTAGTCGGCGGGTCGAAGCGAAAACATTGGGCAGTATCGTAGATGGACGGGCTAAACAGCCCGCCGCCCCGGCCAAGGGAGCGAACAACATGCTCAAGATCGGCCCAAATAATGGCAAGACGATGTGATAAGACTGGACTCATGGGCGGTATCCTCCTAACAACCGTGGAGTATGTTCAACATTTCCAACCTGTCTGGTCAGATTGAGGATTGGCCAACGATGGAACTATTTTCCATTGGTTCAGAGCACCTAAGCGCGCACGAGCAAGCTTGGTGCATACACATTGCTGGAGACGCTCCGGGCGAAATCGCTTTTGAGGTCATAGTGCGCGTCTAACAATAGATCCTCAATCAACACCGCAAAGCATGCATCAACGATTGTTGGATCGAACTGGGTGCCGGAATTCCGCCGCAGTTCATTCGCTGCGGCTTCGATTGATACGGCTGTTTTATACGGGCGGGTGTGGGTCATGACATCGAAAGCATCGGCCACCGCGACAATCCGCCCCCTGAGTGGAATTGCCGTACCAGCCAGACCACATGGATAGCCCGCTCCATCCCAGCGCTCATGATGGCTGTAGGCAATTTCGGCGGCAATCTTGAGCAGCGGAAATTGACTGTCGGCCAGGATTTTGGCGCCGATGGTGGAATGTTGCTTAATCACGATAAACTCTTGCGTTGTCAGACTGCTGGGCTTAAGTAAAATATGATCGGGCACGGCAACTTTGCCCAGATCGTGAAGCGGTGCAGCGCGCTGAATCCAGTCCACTTCTTCAGCGGTAAGGCCAAGCTGGCTGGCAATCTGCCCGGCCATTTTGCCGACCCGCTGCGAATGCATGCCGGTGTCGTCATCGCGATACTCAGCGGTTAGCGCCAGCCGAGCCAGCAATTCATCCTGGGCTTCCTCAAGATGTTGGGTCCGCTCCTGAACCTGTCGCTCCAGCTGAGCGTTGTGCTCGTACATATACATTTGCAATGAGCGGGTTTCTAACAGATTACGAATGCGAAAGACCACTTCCACGATATCAAAGGGCTTGATCAGGAAATCCTTCGCGCCCAGGCCAAGCGCACGCCAGCGCACATGGGGCGTGGTATCGGCGGTCAGCATAATAATTGGTATCGGCATAGTCGGATCAATGACTGACCTCAAGCGATCCAACACCTGAAATCCGTCTAACTCCGGCATGTGCAGGTCAAGCAAGATCAGATCCGGCTGTATGGCGACGACAGTTTGCAGCACAGCAGCCGGATGGGTCAACAGGGTGAGGTTATAAAAACCTTCTTGATGCAGGATGCGTTCGAGCAAGCGCACGTTCGCCTCTTCATCATCAATAATCAGGATTTTGGCCAGTTCAAGGCATGCAAGAGTCATAGAAGCATTCTCCAGAGTCGATCACTCGATTAGATACCTGCTGCAAACCTTAGCACAAACGCACCTGACCGGCATATGCCGTATGGCTAAACATCTATCGGTTATGTGGCTACAGTGTCTCTAAGCACGGTCCGGGTGAGCGCCAGCGCCGCCGGAATTAACGCAGATAACGGAAGTCCGAACGTTTGCGGTTCGGACTTCCGTTATTCAGTAATCTCGTTTATGATGGCGTTGAACTGGTTCTATCTGAGAAGAGCCCACCATCCCTACGCGGCATAAAGAGCTAACCAGCAGGGGCTGCCTTACGCTTTATTTGGGATACCCATGCATTGCGGCCAGCACACCGACCAAGTCTCGGCCATACCAGTGGATGGGTGTTGATCCGTGTTTGGAGCAGGATGGCTGGTGGGCGTAGCTGGATACTGCGCTGCTGACGCGCCATAGTCAATATAAACAATATCAATGTCGATCTCGTCGTCAGATGGCTCGGATGGGGTTGATAATGTCCACATACTCATTAGCTCCTGGGTAAATCCATGCGCGATGGTTGCGTTAGAGTGAGTATGCGGCTGGTTCAGCGCCGAACCAAGCTGATTTGATGACAACTTGATAACAGTGGCACAGACGGATACTGCGCTGCTGACGCGCCATAGTCAATATAAATAATATCAATGTTGATCCCGTCGTCAGATGGCTCGGATGGGGTTGATAATGTCCACTTACTCATTAGCTCCTGGGTAAATCCATGGGCGATGGTTGCGTTAGAATGAGTATGCGCCTAGTTCAGCGCCAAACCAAGATGATTTGATGACAACTTGATAACAGAGCGCCTATGACGAGCATTCGTTGCTCACCATCGGATCGACCACAAGGAGAGGAGCAACTATGCAGCAATCCAGCACTTTACCAAGTGTCGTTCTTGCCCCGACGATCACGCCGCCAACCTTCGACACGAGTTGGCATTCCGATCCAGCTCTAGCTCCGGCTGAAACACGTTTAAACTCAACGATCACGATTGGGAATGCCAATACGCTGAATGGGGCGAAC
>JACCRK010000034.1 GCA_013813565.1 Herpetosiphonaceae bacterium | reverse complement strand
GAGGTTGAGCCGAACAATACCTCTATAACACCTCAGCCACTGCTGAGTTCGGGCTGGATCACCGGATCGATTGATGTCGATGCCGATTTTGATTTCTACTCGCTGGCCCTCAACGCCGGCGATACGGTGTTCACCAGCCTGGACGCCGACCCCGAGCGCGACGGCGGTACCACCTGGAATCCAATCCTGGGCATCGGCGTCATCAACGGCTTTATTCTGACTATCAATGATGCCAGCACTACCTCACCACCCAACTCCGAAGCCCATTTCCTGACGGTCAAGGAGACGGGAACCTATGTGATCCGGGTAAATTCCACGACTGGCTTTGGCGCCGCCTTCACCTATCACCTGAGCGTGACGGTGCTGCCGGCCGCCAGCCAGGCCAGCTGCACCACCTACACCAGCACCGATCTGCCCAAAGCGCTCGGACCAGGCGCCGGCACCACCACATCGGAGTTGACGATTCCGGGCAACCCGCAGATAAGCGACCTCAACGTTTCACTGGCGTTGACCCACACCAACATGCCCGATCTTGATGTTCAGCTGAGTGCGCCTCCCGGCGTCGGCGGCAACACGGTCGGCCTGTTCAGCGACATTGGCACCAGCACTCCAGCTGCGATGGCTGCGATGAACCTGACGCTTGATGATGAGGCGGCCATTCCGGTCAACCAGTACACGGTGGTCTCTGGCCTGGTTGTGCAGCCAGAGTTCAACTACCGGCTGGCCTGGTTCGATGGCCAGGATGCCGGTGGCACCTGGACGCTGACGCTGCGCGATGATACAGCTAATACGGGTGGTGGGAATCTGCTCAGCTGGAGCCTGACGGTGTGTAGCGATCCGCCGCTGACAGCCTGTCCGGCCGGTAGCAGTCTGACAACGGTGTACAGCAGCGATTTCGAGGCGACCGACGGCGGCTTTACGCACTCCGGCACCGCCGACGAGTGGGAGTGGGGCACGCCCAGCTTCGCGCCGATCACCACCAGCAACAGCGGCGCCAACGCCTGGGCGACCGATCTCGACAACACCTACGATGTGAGCTCGAACCAGGATCTGCTCTCGCCAGCGATCGATCTGAGCGGTTTCAGCGGCCCGATCTTCGTCAGCTGGGCACAGAAGTATCAGATGCAGGTGGCCACCGCCGATCACGCCTTTGTCGATGCTCAGCAGGTCGGCGGCACCACGCCGCAGCGCCTGTGGGAGTGGCTGGGCGCGACCATGACCGAATCGGTCGGCAGCCCGTTGGTTGTCGTTCAGCAGAGCGCCGGCTGGGGCATGCACTACGCCGATATCAGCGCGTTCGCCGGCCAGCAGCTTGAGCTGCGCTTCCACCTCGACAGTGACACCACAACTAATCTGGCCGGGCTGGCGATCGACGATGTGACCGTGAGCGCCTGTGTGGGTGGCCCAACGCCAACGGCGACGGAGGTTACCCCAACCGCGACGACCCCGCCGGCGAGCTGTCTGACCTATCAGGTGGCGATAGATGGCGCGCAGGAAGTGCCGCCGAGCGGCAGCACCGCCACCGGCAGCGCCGCGATCACCATCGATACCGCCGCCAACACGCTGAGCTACAACATCACGTTCAGCGGGCTGAGCAGCAGCGAGCTCAGCGCACATATCCACGGATTCGCCCCTCCCGGCGCCAACGCGGGCGTCCTCCACACGCTGCCCGCCGGCAGTCCCAAAATTGGGGTGTACAACTACAACCAGGCCGATGAGGCCAACATTCTAGCCGGGCTGACCTATATCAACATTCACTCGACGAACTTCCCTGGCGGCGAGATCCGCGGCCAGATTGCTGGTACGCCGGGTACCTGTGTCACGCCAACACCAGTCACCCCGACCGCGACGGAGGTCACCCCGACCGCGACGACCCCGCCGGCAAGCTGTCTGACCTATCAGGTGGCGCTGAATGGCGGGCAGGAAGTGCCGCCGAACGGCAGCACCGCCACCGGCAGCGCCGCGATCACGATCGATACCGCCGCCAACACGCTGAGCTACAACATCACGTTCAGCGGGCTGAGCAGCACCGAGCTCAGCGCACATATCCACGGCTTCGCCCCTCCCGGCACCAACGCGGGGGTCCTCCACACGCTGCCCGCCGGCAGCCCCAAGATTGGGGTGTACAACTACAACCAGGCCGATGAGGCCAACATTCTGGCCGGCCTGACCTACATCAACATTCACTCGACGAACTTCCCTGGCGGCGAGATCCGCGGCCAGATTGCTGGCACACCGGGCACCTGTGTCACGCCAACGCCGATCACGCCGACGGCGATCACCCCGACGGCCACGCAGACAGCGATCACCCCGACGGCGATCACCCCGACGGCGATCACCCCGACGGCCACGCAGACCGTCATACAGAGGAAGCTCTACCTTCCGCTCATTTTGCGCTAGCCCTGTTCCCCTAAAAACACCGCCGGCCACCCATCGTATGGGTGGCCGGCGGTGTTTTAGCGCTCGATAGGAGCTACAAAAACCGCTGTGCTGGGCGGCTCTGCCGGCGACGTGCTCTAGCGCTTGATCACCATCTCTGCGAAAAAAGTGACCAGAGCTGTCACCAGGGTGATCCCGGCGATCACCAGCGGGATGATCATTAGACCGATGGCCGCCTGGGCATCCGAGGCGAGGTCGTAGCCATAGTGAAAGAAAAAGGTTAGTCCCATATAGACGATAGTGGTCAGGATGAACGATACCTCCATACCTTTGCTGGCGCTGAAGAACCCCAGTACGCCCAGTGGTACCAGCGCAATCAGATTAAACATACTAAAGAAGAGAACCGCGTTCAGGCTTGGGATATACGACCACAGCCACTCCGGGCCACGGGTAAACATACCGGGGATGCGGGCGAGGTACGGCATGAAGAAAGCGACGACAAGTGTGATCTGCCAATTCATAGACCCCCTGGTGGTATGTTGAAGTGCGTAGGTTTGTCCCGCACGAGACGATTGTGCCGACCGTGGTGCGCCAGCCTGGGCCTCACGTCATGTGCCCAAAACAGCCCTGGCATCGCCTGGATACTCTGGACATCTGCCCAATGTGTGCATGGATGCGCGTGTGTATAATCGACTGTATGATGCTGACTAGCTCATTATCGCTCATTCTCCAGGCCATCGCCACTCCGGTATTCACCGCCAGCGAACCGGGCTTGGGGCACAGACGAGCGAGGATTGTACAATTGGAGGATCTGAATGGACGAATCATCTTGGCCTGTTGAATACATCCTCCAACAACACCTGCGCAGTGCCCACGCTGTGCTGGAGCAGCTGAGCGCCGTGTCGGCTGAGCCGCCATTTCGCTACGTGATGCTGGATATCCTCATCCAGCTGGCCGAGGAACTGGCGGCGGGCGGAGTCTCGCTGAACCTGGTGGAGATCCTCGATGATATGCTTCACGTTGTGCTGGAGGATGCCGAGTCCGACACAGCCGACAGCAGCGATGAGCCGCAATGGGTCGAGGCGGCCTAGCCGCTAGCGGCCGCCATTAGCGCGCCAGACCCGGCTCTGCCCATTCCTCGATTGTGGCCGAATCACTACCCGCCGTTGCCACAGCGTTTCCTGCCCCCCAGGTTTTGAAGCTAGCGATTCTATACGTGGAGCAGCTTACTCATTGCTTTAGTGAGCAAGCGCGTTCTCGACTGGTCGAAGCTTAATCTCCTCTGCGATAGACGATTATGATATATTGACCTCAGTATCGTAGCCCCCCAGCATAGTCGGCGCAAGGAGCAGATCTATGAAGCAGCGACAGCGTTTCTCGCGACGTGTTTTAGGCCATACTCGGACGAGCGCCACAAACGAAGCACCCGGCGCGTGGGATGTGGTCGCCCAATCGCTGCGTCTGGTTTTTGAAACGCTGCCGATCGGCGTCTGGGTGCTTAACCTTCAGGGCCACATTATCTACAGCAACCCCGCCGCCCGCACCATCTGGGCCGGCGCACACTATGTTGGGCCGGAGCAGTTTGGGGTGTACAAGGGCTGGTGGCTGCGCAGCGGGGAGCCAATCGCCGCCGAAGAGTGGGCGGCGGCCAGGGCGATTAGCAAGGGTGAGACATCGCTCGATGAAGAGATTATAATCGAGTGTTTCGATGGGACGCGCAAAATCATTCTCAACTCGGCGCTGCCCTTCTATGATTCCAGGCAGCGGCTACGTGGCGCGATTATCGTCAATCAGGATGTCACCGCGCGGATGAACGCCGAGGCCGCGCTGGCCGCCCATGAGACCGAGCTGCGCAACCTGTTCGCGATTCTGCCGGTCGGCGTCTCAGTTGTGGATGAGAACAGCACCGTGATCGATTCCAACGCGGCCCTCGCCCGTATCTTGCAGCTCTCGGATGCTGAGCTGGCATCGGGCACCTATACCTATGGGCAGCGGCGCTATATCCACCCTGACAACACCCCGTTTAAGCGTGAGGAATTCCCCTCCACCATTGCGATCAATGAGCAGCGGATTGTGGAGGGGGTGGAGATTGGGGTTGTCAAGGAAGATGGCGAGCTGATCTGGACCACTGTCAGTGCCGCCCCGCTGCCCACACCTGATCGGCGGGCGGTGATTGTGACCAGCGATCGGACCGACCGCAAGCGCAACGAGGCCAACCTGTTGTGGGCGCATCAAGCTATTGCAACAATGAATCGGCGGCTGCAGGCGGCGCTCAATCGTGAGCAGGAGCTGGCGCGCACCGATCCCCTGACCGGGATAGCCAACCGGCGCCACTTTTTCGATCTGGCCGACCATTCCATCGCCAGCGCCCAGCGCTACAATTACCCTATCTCGCTGATACTGTTCGACCTTGATCATTTTAAATCGATCAACGATACCTGGGGCCATCAGTGTGGCGATACAGTGCTGAGGGAGATTGTGCAGCTTGGGCGCGCGTATCTGCGCGACGCCGACCTGTATGCCCGCTATGGCGGCGAAGAGTTTATTGTGCTGCTGCCCCAAACCGATCTGGAGGCCACGCTGGTGGTGGCCGAGCGGCTGCGCCAGGCTGTAGCCAACCACGCCTTTGCCAATTCGGAATGCCCAGGTAAGGTCACGATCAGCCTGGGGATTGCCATGCTCCTTCCCTCCGAGGATGATCTGGGCCGTCTGATCCAGCGTGCCGATCGGGCGCTGTATCAGGCCAAGTCTACTGGTCGCAACCGCACTGTCGTCGCGCCACCCCAGAACATACAGGTTTAGCGGCCGGCCCAGGCAGAACAGCGGTGGCGCTAGCGGCTAGTGCTCTGGCAGGGCTGGATCGATGACCGTTGGCT
>JACCRK010000033.1 GCA_013813565.1 Herpetosiphonaceae bacterium | reverse complement strand
GTTCTGAAGCTCGCCCGCAGCGCTGGCTCCGTCCTTCGCCAGATCATAAAAAGGCATGGCGAGCGCACTGGGCTCCGCCACCATTTGCAGCGGCAGCGCCATGCCCTGAAGATACTGAAACGTGGTGCGTAAAATCTCGTAACGTTCGATCACATCGGTCAGCGCCGCCAGCAGCCGGGTCGGGTCGATAGGCCCCTCGATCAAGATAGTTCCCTGGGCGCGATAGGGCGTGTTGGCATCAGCAGATTGGAGCGACCACACATGCTGTTGTTGTGGCGAAAGGCGAAACCCCTCGATCATAGCTTCCGACATAGATGGTATTCCCTTCCTAACTCAGGCCTCGGTCGCTTCACGTAATTCCGCCATTCCAACCACAATTTTACGCGGGCCGACAAATGGTGACCTCCCGTGGGCTACCAGCATGTTGTCCAGCATCAGCACATCGCCCTCCTGCCAGGGAAAGATAACCGACTCGCTTTCAAGGACATGGCGAATCTCCTCCAGCACCGTGGTTTCAATCGGCGAGCCATCGCCATAGTAGGTGTTGCGCGGCAGATCCTCGTCCTTGAACTCGGCCATAATCATCGTCCGCACCGCCTCGGGCAAGCTGGTGACATGAAAGAGATGGGCCTGGTTGAACCAGACCATCTCGCCGGTTGTCGGGTGCTTGTCCACCGCCTGACAGACCTGGCGGGTCCGCAGCCGATTGCCGCTTTTCCACTCGAACTCAATCTTGTGGGCGCGGCAAAACTCCTCAACCTCGGTCTTGTCGCTGGTTTGGAACACGTTCTCCCACGAGAGATCGATCCCTTCACCATAGTTGCGCACATACATCACTTTTTTCTCGGCAAAGCGGTCGCGAATCGCCGGGTCGAGGCGCTGGTAGATTCGGCGGCTGTCGGCGATTGGGGTCTCGCCCTGCTGCTGGGCTGCCACTAGGCAGCAAAACCAGATCTTCATCGGCCAGCTGGTGGTGTACGACATCTCGTTGTGCAGCGGAATAGACTGATCGGCGGGATACTCGGTTGAGGTGTAGATGTTGCTGCTCACCTTGCTGCGCGGGGTTGAGCGATAGGTGTACTCCAGCAGGCTCGGCGACATCTCGCCAACAAAACGCTCAAACTCCTCTAGGGTTTTGATCCCAAAGTCGCGGAATAAAATCCCGCCATGGGTGGCTAGACTGGTGTCAATAAAGGGCCGGTGGCTGGTCGCCCAGGAGATTAGGTTCAATCCTTCAACGGCAGGCGTAACCAGCAGTGGCAGCGCCGTGTCAGCCAGCAGGGGCTGGGATTTAATCAGGCTCTCCTGCGAAACACTGACCGAGCGCCGACCGCCGCCGAGTTGGCCTTTGAGGCTGGGTTTTTTGTCTTCTGACATTGAGCGGTTACTCCTTATAAATCGGATTGCTGACCACGGATAGCCCTACGTTTAACCTGTTTTAGTTTCTGAAGACTGGTTGTTTCACTCATCTGTTCCTGCTGCCGCTGATGCTGTTGGTCGAACTCGACCAGCAGCGCGCCCAGGTCGGCCAGCCTGAGCGCAGGCTGCCGCTCAAGCGTGCAGAGCAGCAGCTCAAGCTGACGCAGCAGCTGGACTGCGGTCAAGGTGGCAAACCGCTGGCGGTCGTAGAGCACATGCAGCTCGAACTCTGCGCCCGGCGCCCCACGGATGGTCAGGGGGAAGTTGTTTTGAATGAAGGACTTCACGCTCGTGATGCTCAGGTCCTTGAACTGGCTTTGATCGTTGCCATCCATCGGCAGATTCTCAAAAACCACCACGCTTTCAAACAGCGGCTGGCGAGGCGGCAGCTCGCTCCAGCGCTGGACCTGGGTCAGCGGGGTATATTCATACTGGCGCATCTCAACCTGCTGGGCCTGAACCCCCTTCAGCCACTCAAGCGCCAGCGCTTCAGGCTGCAGCTGAATGCGCACCGGCAACGTGTTGATAAAAAGTCCCAGCATTGCGTCAGCGCCGCTAAGTTCGACCGGGCGACCGGATACAGTGCTGCCAAACACAATATCCTGCCGGCCGCTGTGGTGGGCCAGAACACATGCCCACAGGCCCTGCAGCAGCGTGTTCAAGGTAATCTGGTGCTGACGCACCAGCGCCTGGAGATTGGTTGTGGTGCTGGCTGACAGCCTGATTTTTTGCAGATCGTAGTCGACGCCGCCCTGCTGGGCGCCGGTTGCCGTCGGCAGCGGGGTCGCCTGGCTGAATCCCTTGAGCACCTCGCGCCAGTAGGGCTCGCTGCGCGACAGATCCTGCTGCTGAAGCCAGGCCACGTAGTCACGATACGGACGGATCGCCGCCAGCCGCTGGGCTGGCACTGCCTGCCCTTGCACAAAGGCCTCGTAGCAGGTAAATACCTCTTTGAGAATGATATTGGTACACCAGCCGTCGAGCAGAATATGATGCTGGCTCCAGACAAAATGGTAGGCGCTATCGGCCAGCCGGATGATCGCAACTCGCATCAGCGGTGGTCGGGCCAGATCGAAAACGCGCTTTTTGTCGGCCTCCAGATACGCGTCCAGGGCCGATTGCTGCCGCTCTGGCGCCAGCTCCCGCCAGTCCAGCTGCTCCCAGGGCAGCTCCACCGCCGGGTGGACCAGCTGGAGAGCTTTGCTCAGCCCTTCCCAGACAAAGGCGGTCCGGAGGATGGAGTGGCGATTGATCGTGTGCTGCCAGGCCGCCCTGAACGCCGCCGGATCAAGGTTCCCTTCAAATAGCCAGCTGATCTGCATAAAATACACCGTCGACTCAGGCTCATACAGCGAATGAAACAGCATGCCCTCCTGAGTCGGGGTGAGCGGATACAGATCGTCGATTTGACGATAGACCTTGCTAAGCCCAGCCAGATCCTGGGGTTGGAGCCTGGCCAGCGGGAAATCCGAGGGTGTGTAGCCGCCCACATCAGGCAGCTGGCAGTGGGCGATCAGGCCTCGCAGCTCCTGGATGAACGCCTGCGCCAGCTGCTCAATGGTCGCCTGGCGATGAATATTGGCGCTATAGATCCACTGGATCCTCAGCTGGTCGTTGATCACGCTGCCGCCAACCTCGAGCAGGTGCGGGCGCAGCCCAGCGGGGCTGTGATCCGGGCCAGTGGATTCGGGCGCCCAGCCAAGCGGCGACTCCGCCGATAGCCCATAGCCAAACTGGCCAAGGTAATTAAAGCCAATCTGTGGCGTCGCGAGCGCCTCAAGCGGCCCGGTCTGGTCCTGGTCGCCCAGATAGCGCAGGATGCCATAGCCAATTCCGCGCTGCGGCACCTGGCGCAGCTGCTCCTTGATCGATTGCAGCGCCTGTCCGATATCGTCGCTACCGGCCAGGGAAAGCTGCAGCGGGGCAATCGCCGTAAACCAGCCGATCGTGCGCGAGACATCGACATCGTCGAAGATATCCTCGCGGCCATGGCTTTCCAGATCGACCAGCAGGTCCGGCTGGCCGCTCCAGCGCGTCAGGCAGCGGGCCAGAGCGGTCAGAAGAGCATCGTTGATCTGGGTGTGGTAGGCCTTGGGCACCTCCTGGAGCAGCAGCGCGGTCTCGGCGACATCCAGCGTCACCGTGATCGTGCTGGCAGATGCCTCGGTGTTGCTGTCCAGCCCGGCGGGAAAATCAACCGGCAGTGTCGCGGCGGCGCCGCTCTGGGCCAGCCAGTAGGCAGCCTCTTGCTGCAGCGCCGCTGACTGGCGGTATTCCACCAGTCGTTCAGCCCAGTACTTGTAGGCGCTGGTTTTAGCGGGCAGCTTGATCGGCTGGCCCTGGGCAAGCTGCTGGTAGGCGGTGGCCAAATCCTCAAAAAATATGCGCCACGATACGCCATCAAAGGCCAGATGGTGAACGACCACCAGCAAACGCCCTGGCCGACTGGCGCCCAGGTTGAACAGCGCCACCCGGATCAGCGGGCCTGTGGCCAGATTCAGGCTGGCCTGCAGCTCGCTGGCCGCAGTTTCCAGCGCCACGGTCTGCTGCGCCTCCGCCAGTGTTGCCAGATCGATGCAGGTTACCGCGGGCGGAGCGGCATGCTCGGTGTTGATCTGCTCCCAGCCTGCCGCGGTTTCCAGGAATCGCAGGCGCAGGGCGTCGTGATGGATCTCCAGCTGGTGCAAAACCTGGGTCAGCAGCGTCGGATCGAGCGGCTGGCGCACCTCAAGCAGCGCCGATTGATTCCAGTGCTGGGGAGCGGGCAGATCCTGGGCGAAGAACCAGCGCTGAACTGGCGTCAGCGGCACCGGCCCGCTGACCAGCCCCTGCTCAGCCTTGATCGTCGGCCCGGTGCCAGCCACCGCCGCCAGATTGGCGATCGTGCGCTGTTCGAAGAGCTGCTTGGGAGTCAGCTGCAGTCCGGCCTGGTTGGCCCGCGAGATGATTTGAATACAGACGATCGAGTCGCCGCCCAGCTCAAAGAAATTATCGTGAATACCGATCGGCTCAATGCCCAGAATCTCCGACCAGATCGCGGCCAGGATCTGCTCAGCGGGCGTCTGGGGGGGCACATACGCTTCGTCCGCGCCAGCGCGGACCTGGTCGGGCGTCGGCAAGGCCTGTCGGTTGATCTTGCCGTTGGGAGTCAGCGGCAGGCTTTCCAGCATGACAAAGACTGCCGGAACCATATGCTCAGGCAAGCTGACCTGGAGCGCGGCGCGCAGCTCCTGGGTTGTCGGTGCGCTGCCCGCCTCGGCCACGACATAGGCGACCAACCGTTTTTGTCCCGGCGTATCCTCGCGGGCAATCACCACACAGTCCTGAACAGCTGGATGCGCGCTCAGCACAGCCTCGATCTCGGCGGTCTCAATCCGAAAGCCGCGAATTTTGACCTGGTGGTCGGCCCGGCCGAGAAACTCCAGAGTGCCGTCGGGCAACCAGCGGGCCAGATCGCCGACGCGGTAGAGTCGGGATCCCGCGTGGGCTCCCTCTGGGTGGCTGAACGGATCGGGGATGAACCGCTCAGCGGTTAGCTCCGGACGGTTGAGGTAGCCGCGCGCCAGGCCCTCCCCGCCAATATAGACCTCTCCGGCCACCCCGATCGGCGTCAGCTGTAGCTGATAGTCGAGCAGGTAGATTCGGGTGTTCTGGATCGGCCGGCCGATCGGCGCCGGGCGGTCGCGGTCGGGCCCATCGGTCACGTGGTAGATCGTTGAGCACACGGTGGTCTCGGTCGGGCCATAGCCGTTGATGATCACCAGCTCGGGCAGGCGATGTCCGATGCCCTGGAGCAGCGCCTCGGGAATTGGCTCGACGCCGACCAGCAGGCGGCGCAGGCTGAAGGCAGCCGGATTGTGCGCCACCGCCGTGGCCAGGTCGGCGACCATAAACGGCGGCAGATAGGCGCTGGCGATCCGTCGCTCGGCCAGCCAGGCGCACAGCCGCGGCCCATCAGTGCGCACCTCGTCGGGGACGATGTGCAGCGTCGCGCCGCTGGTCAGGGCGGATAACAGCTCGTACACTGACACATCGAAGCTCATGCTGGTCCACAGGCTGGCCTGGGATCCGGCGGGCAGCGGTTGGCGGCGGTCGATATCGCTGAGCAGATTCACCACCGAGCGATGCGCGCAGGCGACGCCCTTGGGCTGCCCGGTCGAGCCGGAGGTGTAGATCACGTAGGCCAGGCTCTGGGGATCCACACTTGCCGCCAGATCCTCACGGCTGTGCCGGGAAATCGCGGTCCACTCGCTATCCAGGTACACCACCGCCTCAGGCCGGATTGGCAGCTGTATGGCCAGCGCCTGCTGGGTCAGCAGCACAACCGCCTGGCTATCCTCCAGCATGTAGCGCAGGCGCTCGGCTGGATAGCGCGGGTCGAGCGGCACATACGCCGCGCCAGTTTTGAGGATGCCAAGTATCCCGATAACGAGATCAAAGGATGCTTCCACACAGATGCCCGCCAGCGTGTTCGGGCCGACCCCGCGGCTTTGCAGGTGGCGCGCAAGCTGGTTGGCTCGCCCGTTCAACTCCTGATAGGTCAGCTGCTGGCCGGCAACAGCCACCGCAACCGCCGCCGGGGTGCAGCGCGCATGATGCTCGACCATCTGGTGCAAAGATTGTTCGGCGGGGAATAGCGAGTCCGTCGTATTCCACTCCTCCAGCAGCATGTGCCGCTCAGCCTCGGTGAGCAGTGAAAGCTCGCTGAGCCGGCCATGCGGAAGGGTGGCAAATCCATGGAGCAGTATCTGGAAGTGATCGAGCATGCGGGTGATCGTGGTCGGATCAAAGCGGCGATTATCATAGAGCATTTGAATGACGAGCTCGGGAACCAGCACTGCCTCGATCGAAAGAGGATAGTTGGTCTGTTCGATGAAGCGCACATCGCTGAGCGCCAGCGTCTCGCCGCCCTGCTGCTTCCAGGCCGCCAGGGGATAGTTTTCAAAGACCAGTATGCTTTCAAACAAGGGCATGCCGCGCGGAACCGCGCTCCAGGACTGGATCTGCGCCAGCGCGGTGTAGTGGTACTGCTGCGCCTCAACCTGCTGCTGCTGCAACTCCTGCAGCCAGGTGGCGATTGCTGCCTGGCGCGGCACCTTGACTCGCACAGGAATCGTGTTGATAAACAACCCGACCATCCCGTTGCTGCCGGGCAGCTGGGCTGGGCGGCTGGAGATTGGGCTGCCGAACACAATATCGGTCTCGCCGCTGTAGCGGCTCAGCAGCAGCGCCCAGGCGCCCTGCACCAGCGTGTTCATCGTCAGCTTGTGCTGGCGGGCGATGGTGTGAAGCGCTTCGGTGGCGGCCTGGCTCAGCACGATGCGCTGCTCGGTGTGCTGCTCCGGCCCATCAACCACGTGGTTCGGCCGACCGACGACCAGCGGCGTCGGTGCATGGAAACTGCTCAGCGTGGTGCGCCAGAATGCCTCGGCTTTGGCCTGATCCTGCTTCTGGAGCCAGGCGATGTAGTCGCGATAGGGTCGGCTCGGCGGCAGGCGGAAATCCTGGCCTTTCGCGAAGGCCGTATAGAACGCAAAGCCCTCTTTGATCAACAGCGCCATGCTCCATCCATCCATCAGCAGATGATGGTTGCACCAGACAAACTGATAGCGCGTGTCCGCCATCTGGATAAGCGTGGCCCGCAGCAGGGGTGCCTGAGAAAGATCGAATCCACGCTGCCGCTCGGTCTGGAAATACGCCTCCAGCTGAATATGCTGCTCGCTCGGACTCAGGTTACGCCAGTCATAGAAGGTTAATGGCAGGTTGACGTGACGGTGCACCACCTGCAGCGGTGCATCGAGATCTTCCCATAAAAACACGCTTCGCAGCGCTGAGTGGCGGTCGATCACTTTCTGCCAGGCTCGCTCGAAGGCTTCCGGATCCAGGGCGCCCTGCAACGTGCAAGTAAACTGTTCAAAATAGGCACCTGATTCGGGTGAATACAGGCTATGGAATAAGAATCCTTGCTGCAGCGGTGAAAGAGGGTAGATATCTTCAATGTGTGCACTCATCCTGGTCCCTTCAATTAGCGAATTTTCTTCATAATCGCGCTGAGTTTTTGCTGGTCAAGGTTGGCTAAAGGGAAATCGGATGGAATATAGGCGGTGCCGCTGGATTGGGCCGGGCCCTGAAGCAGCGCACGGAGCGCCGCAATGAAGCTCTGGGCCAGGCCTTCAATTGTCGAGCGCTCATGGACCTGGTCGCTGTAGGTCCAGCGGACCCAAAGCTGCTGATTCACCACGATGGCATCGATATCCAGCACATGGCTGCGTAAACCCTCCGGGCTGCGCGATGGGATCTCAAGCGGCGGAAGCATGCTGAAAACCGCTTCGCCGCTATCCTGGGCAAATTGCCCCAGGTAGTTAAAGCGCACCTCAGCCTGCATACGGCTGCCCAGCCGCTCGGCGATCGCCTGATCCGTCGCCATGTGCCGCAGCAGGCCATACCCAATCCCATGATCCGGGATCTGGCGCAGCTGCTCCTTGATGTGTTTCAGGATTTCCACATGATCAACGGCGCCCGGCCAGGCTAGCAGCACTGGATACTGGCTTGTAAACCAGCCGATGGTTCGGGAAAGATTGACATTCTCGATCAGCTCTTCATCACGGCCGTGGCTTTCAAGCTCAATCAGCACCGCCTGGCTGTAGGTCCACTCACCGAGGGTTTGCGCCAGCGCCGTCAGCAGCAGCGCATCGATGCGGGCGTGGTAAAACGCCGGCAGCTCGTGGAGCAGGGCCTGAGTCTCCGCCTGGTCGAGCTGGGCCACCACCATCTGGCTGGAGGCCTCGGTGTTGGCCCGATCGACAACATCAACCGGCAGGGGATACACGGCCGACTGATCGCCGCTCAGCCAATAGTCGGCCTGGCGCTGGATTGATTCGGCGGTCGCGTGCTGCTCCAGGGCGAGCGCCCATTCCTTAAACGAGGTTGTTTTGAGCGGCCACTGGATCGGCTGGACCTGCTGAAGCTGCTGGTAGGCGGTCTGCAGATCCTCCAGCAAAATCCGCAATGAAATACCATCAAAGATCAGATGGTGCGCGCTGATCAGCAGACGATTTGTGCGCCCGGCCCCACGCTGGAAAAGCTCAAACCAGATGGTTGGGCCGCTGCTGATATTCAGCTGGGTTTGGCGATCGGCCGCGGTGGATTCAATCAGACTGTCCTGCTCAGCGCTGGGCAGATCACTCAGATCAAGGCAGGAAAGCGGCACTTCGTCCCCTGGCGGGGTGTGGGTCTGAAGCCACTGCCCGCCATCGCGGTGAAATCGCAGCCGCAACGCATCGTGCTGAATCAGGAGCTTGGCCACTATCTGGGCCAGCTGCGCGCTGGTGAGCGTCTCAGGCACGTCCAGCAACACTGGCATGCTGTTGAAATAATGCGGGTTGGGCAGATTCTGCGCGAAAAACCAGCGCTGGACCGGCGTCAGCGGCGCCGCGCCGTCGACCAGACCCTGCTCGGCCAGCACCATCGGCGCGCTGGCAACCACCTGGGCCAGCTCGGCAATCGTCTGGTACTGGAAGATATGTTTGGTTAGCAGCTGATAGCCGGCCTGATTCATCCTGGCGACAATCTGCAGGCTGAGGATCGAGTCGCCACCGAGCTCGAAAAAATTATCATGAACCCCGATATTCTCACGATCGAGGATTTCGGCCCAGACCTCGGCCAGGAGCGTTTCAACCGCCGTCGCCGGGGCGGTAAACTGGGACTGCAGCTGGTCGCGGGTGGACTGCGGCATGGGCAGGGCCGGCCGATCGACCTTGCCGTTGCGGGTCAGGGGCAGCGTCTCCAGAAACACAAAGGCGGCCGGGATCATGTACTCGGGCAGCTTGGCCTGGAGGAAGGCGCGTAGCGCGCTGATGGGCGGCTCCTGGCCGGGCTGGGCGACAACATACGCGGCCAGGCGCCGGTCGCCAGGGGTGTCCTCGCGGGCCAGCACGACCGTCTCGCGCACGGCCGGGTGTTGGCCCAGCACGGCCTCAATCTCGCCAAGCTCGATGCGGAACCCGCGAATCTTGACCTGCAGATCGATCCGCCCGAGAAACTCAAGCGTGCCATTCGGCTGATAGCGCCCGAGATCGCCGGTGCGGTACCAGCGACGGTCATCGACCAGCACAAACTTTTCGCTGGTTAGCTCCGGGCGATGTAGGTAGCCGCGCGTGACGCCATCGCCACCAATATAGATCTCGCCGGGAATCCCCACCGGGACCAGATTTTGCTGCGGATCATACAGGCGGATGGCCATATTGTTCAGCGGTCGACCGATGAAGTGGCGCTCCAGGGCGCCTGTGCGCGGGACCAGATAGCTGGTACAGATAATTGTCGCCTCGGTTGGGCCATACAGCACATGGATCTGCGCCTGCGGAAACGCCTCGCGCATATCGCTCAAGAGATCCGGCGGCACCAGATCGCCGCCGATAAAGATCATCCGGATTGTCTGACCGGCTTTGGCCGTATAGCCATCGACCTTGAGCGTGTTGATGAGCTGGCGCATCAGGCTCGGGACCGTATGAATAACCGTCATGTGGGCCAGATCGGCGACCAGGCCGGGCAGGTCAAGAATTTGATCGCGGGTGAGCATCACCGAGGTGCCACCGGCCAGCAGCGGGTTCAGCAGCTCAAAGAGAAAAATATCAAACGAAAACGGGGCAATACACGGCATGATATCGGCCGCCGTGAAACCAAAGGCCTGCTGGCTGGCCTGCAAGACATTCATCAGGTTATGGTGGGTAACCATCACGGCCTTGGGTGTGCCGGTGGTGCCCGATGTGTAGATCATATAGGCCAGGTTGTGGGGCAGAATCCGGCTCGTGACCGGCTCGCTCGGCTGGCGCGCGATCTGTTCCCAATCTGTATCCAGGCACACCACCGTTGGCGCGGCGGCCGGCAGCTCTGCCGCCAGCGCCGCGGTGGTCAGCAACACCAGCGGCTGGGCATCCTGCAGAATAAAGGCCAGGCGCTCGCTGGGATGGCTGGGGTCAAGCGGCAGAAAGATCCCGCCAGCCTTGAAAATTGCCAGAATAGCGATCACCATCGCTGGCGTGCGCTCGACACACAGCCCGACTAACGCCTCCGGACCAACCCCCAGGTGCTGCAGATAGGCGGCAAGCTGGGTGGACTGGCGGTTCAGCTCGGCATAGGAGAAGGTCTGGTCGGCGTAGATCAGGGCTGGATCGGCGGGCCTATGGGTGCCGTGGGCTTCAATCGCCTGATGGATCAAGGCGCTGCGGTCAAACGCGGTCTGGGTGGTGTTCCACTCGACCAGCAGCTGCTGCCGCTCGGCGCTGGTTACCAGCTCAATCGTCGCCAGCGGCTGGTCGGCGTTGCTCACCGCCAGCTCCAGGATCGTTTGCAGGTGGCCGAGCATGCGGCTGATCGTGGCTTCATCGAACAGATCGGTGCTGTAGACAAATGCCGTGGCCAGCTCGCCCTCAACCTCATCGATCTCCAGGGTCAGGTCAAACTTCGACGTTCCGGTATCGACCTCGGCATAGCCGACCACCTGCTCCGGCATCTTCTTCCGGACTTCCATCGGGTCTTGCAGGATATACGCGGCCTGAAATATGGGGGTGTAGCTTGGATTGCGCTCTGGGCGGAGCACCTGCACCAGGCGCTCAAATGGCACCTCGGCATTGGCGTAGGCCTCAAGGGCCAGCTGCCGTACAGTGTGCAGCAGCTGGCGAAAGCTTTGATCGGCGCTCAGCTGGGTCCGCAGCACCAGCATATTGATAAAGCAGCCGATCAGCCCCTCCAGCTCAGGGCGGGTGCGACTGGTAATTGGCGTCCCGATCAGCAGATCGTCCTGGCTGGTGTAGCGCTGCAGCAACACATTATAGGCCGCCAGAACGGTCATAAACAGGGTCGCCCCCTCCTGGGAGCCCAGCCGCTTGATCGCGTCCAGCAGCGTCGCGGGCATGCGCCGTGCCAGCCGTGCGCCGTGAAAGGCCTGGATCCGCTGCCGCGGCCGGTCGGTTGGCAGAGCCAGCAGCGGCAGCGATCCGCCCAGCTGCCGCTCCCAGTAGGCCAGCTGCTGGGCCAGGGCGCTTGTCTGCAAGCGCTCACGCTGCCAGATGGCAAAATCAATGTATTGAATCGGTAGCGCTGGCAGCGGCGAAGGTCGGCCGAGGCTGAAGGACTGGTGCAGCGCCCCAATTTCCTGCACCAGCACCCCTGGGGACCAGTCGTCCGAGATAATGTGGTGCATATTGATGATCAGCACATGCGCCTGGGTAAGCCGCAGCAGCACCGCCCTCAGCAGCGGACCAGTGGTGAGATTAAACGGCGTGCGGGCCTCGGCGGTAACCAGCTTTTGCGCCTCGGCCTGCTGATCGGACAACGGGTATCTGGTCAGGTCGATCACCGGAAGCTGAAACGTCGGGCTCGAATCGACCACCTGGACCGGCTGCTTATCCAGCGTGGTAAACCTAGTCCGCAAAATCTCGTGGCGGCTGATAATCTCGCGGAACACCCGCTCCTCGACCGCAACATCGAACGCCGGGCCAAAGTGGATCACCACTGGCACATTATACAGAGAGCTATCGGGATCAAGCTGATACATGACCCACAAGCGCTCCTGTGCGAAGGATAGCGGCATGGCC
>JACCRK010000023.1 GCA_013813565.1 Herpetosiphonaceae bacterium | reverse complement strand
GTCGCAACATCCTCGTGAATCGGTGGCAGATCTTTCCGCATAGCAGACCTCTATCCTTCAACCATAACTGCCGTGAAGGATACCTGAGACCCGCATACTATGCAAGGCTGAATGGTAGTAGCAAGACTATTTAGGTAGTCTATAGGATTAGGGGAATTTCTAAGTAATTTTTCCCAATACTCCGATCTCATCTGATCATCAACATGATTATTCATTAGTTCACTCTTTACTAGATTTGATAGACTTATTAATTGATAAATGGACATCGTTAAGCAATACGTCATCGATAGCAGAAGGTGCATTCATCATCACATCTTCTGCTTTTTGTGTTTTAGGAAATGCGATAACATCGCGGATATTGTCGGTGTCGGCCAAGATCATAATCAACCGGTCGACGCCGGGGGCGATACCGCCGTGGGGCGGCGCACCGTACTCGAAGGCATCCAGCATATGGCCGAAGCGCTGCTGGATCTCCTCGGGTGAGTAGGGCAGGCGGTCGAAAATGCGCTGCTGGATCTCGCGGTCATGGATGCGGATCGAGCCTGAGGCCAGCTCATAGCCGTTGGCGACAAGGTCGTAGGAGGCAGCGCGGACGCCCTCCAGATCGTTGTGCAGCAGCTTCTCGACATCCTCAGGGTTGACCATACAGAACGGGTGGTGCATGGCGTCCCAGCTCTGGGACTCCTCGTTCCACTCGAACATGGGGAAATCCACCACCCAGCCGAAGACGATCTCGTCTTTGTCGACCAGCTTGAGTCGCTTGCCCATCTCGCGGCGAACCTTGTCCAGAGAGGCCGCCACCACCGCAGGCTTGTCGGCGACAAACACCAGCAGGTCGCCCGGATCGGCGTCGGCAGCGGACTGGAGGGCCTGGAGCTGTTCGGGGGTGAAGAACTTGGCAATCGGCGAGCGGACGGTGCCATTGGCCTCGATCGCCATCCATGCCATGCCCTTGGCCCCGCCGATTTTGGCGACCTCCTGTAACTCGTCGATCTGCTTACGCGTGTAGGATGCGCAACCGGGCAGACGGATGGTCTGGACCTTGCCGCCTTTGGTTAGCGCGGCGGTGAACACGTTGAACTGCGAGTCCTTGACCAAGTCACCAACATTGACTAGTTCGAGGCCATAGCGTAGATCCGGCTTGTCCGAGCCATAGCGCTCGACCGACTCATGGTAGGTCATGCGCGGGAAGGGCGAGCGAATGCGCTTGTGGGGCGTTACGGCTGGGACCAGCGCAGTCATCAGGTCTTCGATAGTTTGGAGCACATCCTCCTGCTCGACAAAGCTCATCTCAACGTCGAGCTGGGTGAACTCGGGTTGGCGGTCGGCACGCAGGTCCTCGTCGCGCATACAGCGGGCGATCTGGAAATAGCGGTCGATACCGGCGACCATCAGCAGCTGCTTGAGCTGCTGGGGCGACTGGGGCAGTGCGTAGAACTCGCCCGGATGGACGCGGCTGGGTACCAGGTAGTCGCGGGCGCCCTCGGGTGTGCTCTTCATCAACATGGGTGTCTCGATCTCCCAGAAGCCCTGCGCGTTCATCCAATCGCGGATAAATTTGATAGTGTGGTGGCGCAGTTCCATAATTTTCAACATACGGTTACTACGCAAATCAAGATATCGATACTTAAGACGAATAAGTTCTTCTCCACCGATTTGGTTTATAGGAAATGGAGGAGTCTTCGAGGTATTAAGTATATTAACCTTTACTAATTCAACCTCAATAAAGCCAGTCGTAATATTAGAGTTTTCTGTACCTTCAAGTCGTTTTCTAACTATCCCAATCCCCTGTATAACATATTCAGAATGTATGATATCTACGGTAGGTTTTAGCTCAGGATGATCACTATAATCTATTACTAATTGAGTTATACCGTACCTATCCTTAAGATCGATAAAGACTATGGTTCCGTGGTCTCTTGTTCTATGAACCCATCCGGAAAGCGTTACATGTATATTGATATCATGAATAGTTAATTCACCACATGTATGTGTACGAAGCATGAGTTTATCCTTAGACTCAAATATAGTAATAACAATTGACATAACAATCTTATCATAAGACTATTAGATTATAGCAGGAAAAAAATAAATTATGTGAATCTGATAATTCAGGAAGTTCCCACTCGGGAACCAAAACACCAAATTAGTACTCGGTTCCTAGATTCGCCAGTAGTCACACAGCTTGCATGGTGTTCATGACCAGTCAGCAGAGAGCGTAACGGAATTATAGACAGAACCTACCACTAATCAACTTAGGGTCTGATTTAGGGGTCATTTATTCAGATTATACCCTAAAAGCCAATCACATGACCTTCCAAGAACTTCGGCCAAAGCTATAACCTCAGTTGCCTTAAGTATACTGTCCCCAACTTCAATTCGGCTGTACTGGGTCCTAGATATATAAACATCATGTAGTTCTATCCGGACACGGATTATCTCTTGAGTTAATCCAAATTCCAAACGCCGTGCTCGGATACGCGATCCGATAGAGATAGCAAGTGTCCGTTCGTATTCTAAGTGATTGTCTGGTAATCCCTGGCTTCGTTTTGGCATACCAACAGAATGGCATAATCAAACATTATGTACTGGTCGTTCTATCCAAGAATGCAATCGCGGCATCATGGGTTGAGCGAGAATGACAGATGAAGTATTGGGAAGAAATCTCAGGGAAAAAGATTCCAGTTCTACCATCATTATTGAGGATTGTGATATTCCACCGCTCCTTAATGCATGACACACTGAGACTCTGCTGGCGAACCCTCAGCCAGTTGCCACGAGCTGCGTAAAAGGTGGTTGTGGGCGGCTCGTCGGAACCGGGCATGCCACCACGCCGCCAGCCGGAACAGATTGATCACTACCGCTGGTGCTTCACCGGCCAAGGATGCGCACAAAAAGTTGCGCCATCTCTACCCATCACGATCATAGTGGTTCGCCACAGCCGCCAGCGCCCGCTGGAAGATCAAACAACCGGCGTAGCATAATGCGCCACGCCGGTTCTGGCCCCCCAGTCCTTCAGCGCTAGCTCACGATCTGCCAGCGCTCGATCACGGGCATCACCCGGCGGACGATGCGATTTTTGATATTGAAGAGGGCGCGCGGGGTGATGGCGTGCTGCTGCGCCAGGGCGCTGATATTCGGCTTCTCAAAGAGCAGCGCCGGCCAGACAGCTTTGACAATGCTATAGTGGGGGTCGGCGCTCATCGTAGTGACGCTGCGGGCCAGCTCGGCCATGAGCGTGCGCATCTCCACAGTCTCCGCCGGGCTACGGTCGGCGCTGGCGACCACCTCTTCCAACATCAGGCTGGGGTTGCTGCTGAGCGGCTGGCTCAGGTAGCAGATATGCCACTGGCGCGTGGGGGCGCTGCCGCCGTCGGCGCGGCGCTGGGCGGCGCTGGTCACACCGCTGCCGCCACGCTTCAGGGCCGCGTGCGAGCGCAGCCACTCGTGGGTGCAGCGCTGGGTGATGCGCCCGATGTAGCTGCTCAGCCGGCACTCGTAGCGAAAATCCTTGAGCTTGCGCTGCAACGTCTCAAACGCACAGATGTCCGGCGAGAATTCGTTAAGCATTAACTGGCTCTACCGGATCTCCCGTGGAGGATCCGCTATTTAGGGCACCGGCACCAGGCCTGATCGCCCAAAACGGCGATAGCCATGCAAATCAAGGGTGATGCGTTGAAACAGCGAGGTTGGCTTGATGA
>JACCRK010000015.1 GCA_013813565.1 Herpetosiphonaceae bacterium | reverse complement strand
GCCCCAGAGGCTGAGCGCGATCATGGCCATGCTGTAGGCCTCTTCACCAGTCGCACAGCCGGCGCTCCAGCAGCGCAGCGGCCGCGTTGCCGGGCGGTGTTGCTGCAGATCGGGAAAGATCGACTCGCGCAGACAGCGAAAGTGGGCGGGATTACGAAAAAACTGGGTTTCGTGATTGGCCAGCTGTTCGGCCAGGGTATGCAGCTCATGTACACCAGCGCTGGTTGCAATAAAGGCCTGATAGGCTGGCGCGGTTAGGCCAAGCGCCCGGATGCGGGCCTCGACCAAGGTGCGCCCGTGCAGCATCCGGCTATCATCGAGATACAGGCCAAAACGCTCGGCCAGGCGATCGCGGATCGCCATCCATTGCGGTGTAGTGAACTCACTCATCCAGATACTCGCTGATCCTTGAGCATGGCCACGAGCCGGGCGCCGAGTTCGTCGGCGGCCACAATTTCCATCGCTGCGCCAAGCTCGCTGGCGGCCCGCGGCATGCCCCAGATCGCACTGCTGGCCTGATCCTGAGCCACGGTGCGGCCACCAGCCTGCCGCAAGGCCAGCAGGCCATTGGCGCCATCGCGGCCCATTCCAGTCAGCACGACCCCAATGGTCCGCTTGGCATGGCGCCGGGCCACCGACTGCAGCGCAATGTCGATCGAAGGATAGAGCAAGGTTTTCGGCTCCTGGTCGAGGCTAATGCGCCAGTCGTCGCCAATCCGCAGATGATGGGTATCGGGGGCGACCAGGACGTGGCCGGCCTGCAGCGACATGCCATCAGCTGCCAGAGCGATGTGCAGCGGGCTGCTGCTGGCCAGCCACTCGACCATGGTGTTCACAAAGCCCTCGGCAATATGCTGGACAATCACAATACAGGCAGGAAAGGTGGCCGGCAGGGTTCGTAAAAGATTGTAGAGAACCCGTGGCCCGCCGGTAGAGGCGCCGATCAGCACCAGCCGATTAGCCATCCGATCGGGGAGCTTCGCGACTGGCTCGGGCTGCAGCACAAGCTCCGGGGCCGGCCGCGCCCGCCGCCGTCCGCGCAGGTGGGTGACCACCTTGACTCGCGAAAGCACCTTGATCCGATCGAGCAGCAGCTGGCGCACCTGCGGGCTTTGCGCCGCCGCCAGATCTTTGGGCTTCTCCAGCACCTCCAGCGCCCCGGCATTCAGCATCTGAAAGCTGAAGTTGCCCTCGTGGCGGCCAAGCGAGGCGGTCAGCACCAGAATCGGAGTGGGATTATACGCCATAATCTCTTCAGTCGCCTGAAGCCCGTCAACCCGTGGCATACGAGCGTCCATCGTAATAACATCGGGGTGCAGCTTCTCGGTCAGCTCGACCGCCTCACGCCCATCACGTGCTTCGCCCACGACAACGATCTGCGGGTCGGTGGCGAGCATAGCACAAAGGATCCGGCGCGTGATCGCCGAGTCATCGACCACCAGAACCCGAATTGGCGACGGTACAATCGTCATAGTGTTAATTATTGCATCCCTAGCAGCAGCTTGACCCGGTTGGGCAGATCAAGCAGGTCCAAATCTTTGTTGAGATAGTCATCGACACCGGCCTCAAACCCAGCCCGTTTATCATCCATCGAGGTCAGCATAATAATTGGCAGCTCTTCGTAGAGCGGGTTGGCGCGCAGGCGCCGGCAGACATCGTAGCCATCAATGCCCGGCATCTGCACATCCAGAACCATCAGATCGGGCGGCGTATCGGCGATTTTGCGCAGCGCCTCTTCGCCGCTGTAGGCCAGATCAACGGTATAGCCATACATCTCCAGACGCATTTTCACAATGTCGGTTACAAGTTTGCTGTCATCAACAACCAGAATTCGCTCACTCATGGGGTCTCCTATCTGCCTAGCAACTGTTGAATCGTTTCCAGCAGATTGCTTTGATCAAATTGGCTTTTTACAATATAGGCCTGGGCACCTGCCAGCAGTCCTTCACGGCGGTCGGCTTCGCGGGCAAGGCTGGTGATGATAATGACGGGGAGATTCTGCAGCCGCTGATCGGCGCGGATGTGGCGCGTCAGTTCAAAGCCGTTGAGATGAGGCATTTCCACATCGCTCACCACTAAATCGTAGGGGTTTGACTGCAGCTTGTCAAGGGCATCGCGGCCATGGTTGGCGGTTTCGACCTTGTAGCCGGCCGATTGCAGAATCGAGCGCAGCAGCTCGCGGGTGGTGAAGGAGTCCTCGGCAACCAGCAGCCGCGCCGGGGCGACGCTGGGGGCGGCCGGGGCGATCGGGCGGCCAATCTCACGGGCGCGATCGATAATCGCCGCCGGGTTGAGCAGCAGCACCAGCCGCCCATCGGGCAGCGCCACCGCCCCGGTACACAGCCGCTGGATCGCCAGGACCGCGCCGAGCGATTTAACCACCGCCTCGCGCTCATCGATCAGGCGGTCGACCAGCAGGGCCAGCGGGCGATTGGCCGGGCCAAGGATCACCAGCGTCGAGATGTTGGACGGCAGCGGCAGCGGCCCACGCTGATCGAGCATCGGCGCCAGCGCGACCACCGGCACAATCCGCTCGTTGAGCCGAATGGTCGGCCGCCCCTCGATCGTCTGAATCTCCGCGCCGGGCACCCGCCGCCCGCCGAGACAGGCGGTCGAGGGCAGCGCGTACATCCCGCCCGAGGCCTCAAACAGCAGCACACGGGTGGTCAGCAGGGTGATCGGCAGGTTCAGGGTGAAGGTGGTGCCCAGGCCAACCTCCGAGCTGATCTCAACCCGCCCGCCGATCTCGATGACCGCCGTGCGCACGACGTCCATGCCAACACCGCGCCCGGAGATATCGGTGATCATCGCGCTGGTCGTAAAGCCGGGCTGCCAGATGAGATCCAGCGCCTCTTCGTCACGCAGGCGGCTGGCCATATCGGGCTCGATCAGGCCCCGGCGCACCGCCGTCTGGCGAATCACCGCCGGGTCGATGCCGCGACCATCGTCGGCGATGATCAGCTCGATCACCCCGCCCAGCGAGCGAGCGCTGATGCGCAGGGTGGCCTCGGCAGGCTTGCCGGCGGCGACCCGCTCGGCAGGCAGCTCGATGCCGTGGTCGAGCGCATTGCGCACCAGGTGTAATACCGGGTCGGCCAGCATCTCAATAACTTTGCGATCGGCCTCGGTGGTCTCACCCTCGGTGATCAGCGCCACCTCCTTGCTCAGGGCGCGGGCCAGCTCACGGACGGAGCGGGGAATCGGCGCAAACAGCCCGGCGATTGGCTGAAGGCGCGTCGCCATCACCTCGGCCTCCAGCTCATCAACCAGCGCATTGGTTCCGGCGATATGGGTGCCCCACTGCTCAATCGCCCCGCGCAGCAGGCCCCGCGTTTCGGTCAGCAGATTATCCAGCTGGCTGCCAAAATTTTGCAGATCGTTGCGCACGCTGGCGGCACCGCGCAGCTTCAAGGTGGTGCTGAGCAGGCTTTCGAGGATGCGCTCCTGCTTGAGGATCAGCTTCTGAATATCCTGCAGCTTATCGCTGTGGGCCAGATTAGTCTGGCGGGTGACGACCAGCTCGCCAGTGGTGTTGAGCAGCCGATCAAGGCGGGTGATCGGCACGCGCACGGTCGGGCGAATCACCCCGCCGGCCCGTGCAGGCTGATCGAACATAGCCGGAACAGTTGGCAGCGCTGGGGCTGGTGGCAAAATTTCAGGTGCAGGGGGCGGATCAGCGGTGGGAGCTACGACAGGCGGTGGTACAGAGGGTGAGGCAGAGGCAGGCGGCGTGGCAGAAACAGTGGTCAGACTAAGCTCGTTCAGACGAACAATCAGCGGCTCCACCCGCTCATCGTTGGGCGGCGGCTCGCCAACCTGTGCGGCGAGGACCAGCAGCACATCGGCGCTCGCCAGCAGCACATCATTCAACGGCGGCGACATCTTCAGCTGGCCGGAGCGCAGCTCGCCGAGGATGCTCTCCATGGCATGGGACAGCCGGGCGGCCTCAACCTGGCCCAGCATCCGCGCCGAGCCTTTGATGGTATGGGCCGCCCGAAAGATCCCGTCCAGCGTTCCGCGATCGGCGGGCTGCGACTCCAGGGTCAGCAGGCCACTGGTCAGCGAACGGACATTCTCTTCGGTTTCCTCGCGGAACTGCCCGAAAAAGGCCGAGAGATCAAAGTTACTCATTGGCACTACTCGTAGGATGAATTATTGGCATCAAGGTTGACGAGCGAGTGCAGGCGACCTGCAATAGCTGTGAGCTTGGCGGCGGCCTCGGCGGTCTGGCGCGAGCCGGAGGCGGTCTGGCGCGAGACCTCGGCGATCTCGCGCATGGTCTCGACCACCTGCTCGGAGGCGGTCTGCTGCTGGGCGGTCGCCAGGCTGATCTCCTGGGCCAGCTGGGCGGTGCGCTCACCAAGCACCACGATCGAGTCCATCTCCTGGCCGGCGCGGTGGGCCAGCGAGACGCCCTGCTCGACCTCCTTGACGCTGTCCTCGGTCGCCAGCACCGAGGCGTTGGTCGCCGCCTGGATCTCGGCGATGACGCCTTTGACCTCGCGGGCCGCCGCCAACGTCCGATTGGCCAGGCTTTTGACCTCGGCGGCCACCACGGCGAAGCGCCGGCCATGCTCGCCAGCCCCGGCGGCCTCGATGGCGGCATTCAGCGCCAACAGGTGGGTTTCATCGGAGACATCATCGATCAGCGCAATAATCTCGCTGATGTGCTGCGAGCGCTCGCCCAGACTCAAGACCCGCGCCGAAACCTCCTGAACGCGGATTTTGATCCGCTCCAGGCCGTGGATAGCCTCGTCGACCGACTGCTGACCGGAGGCCAGCGACTGCAAGGTCTGCTGGGCGGCGCCAGTCACCTGATCGGAGGCCCCGGCGATCTGGCGGGCGGTGTAGCCCAGCTCCTCAATGGTTGACGAGACCTCGGCGACGGCCGAGGCCTGCTCGGTGGCGCCCGAGGCCTGCTGCTGGGAGGCGGCCGAGAGCTGGGCGGCGGCGGTGGCGAGATCGGTGCCCAGCTCAATCTGCTGGATATTCTTTTCCATCAGCTGCTCGTTGGCCTTCATCATGTCGTTAGCCCACTGGTCGCCCTGCTCGGCATACTCGGCCAGCGCCCGGCTGAACATCGTGGTCAGGGCAACCGTGGTGATCAATCCCACAATAAAGAGGACCGCGCCAATCGCAAACACCCCGGCCTCGCGCTCCTGGAGGTCAACCTTGAAGCGCTGCAAGAAATTGATCTGATCGAGGGTCAGCAGGAACGCATACACCGCCGTGATCACAATCCCAAAGCGCACAATCTCGCGCCAGTGGGCGATCAGGCCAACAATAAACAGCAGCACCAGCAGCAGTGACGGAATCAGGCTATTGCCAACGCCGCCATAGGCAATCCCACAGATAAAGATCGCGACCATTACCACCGAAAGGATGAGGTACATCCCCTTCTTGGCGCGACCGGTTTTCAACAAGCGCAGCGTTATGGCGGCAGCGATCATCACAGCGCCCATGGTGACGAACAGCACCGGCAGGGTCCGCAGCGGGTCATGATTATACTCAAAGAGGAGCCCCAGGAGGATCACCACAAGTGGAGCCACCAGCGCCGCCCAGCACAGAATGGTCAGGATCGAGCGGCGACGATCGGCCAGGCTCGTAAAATCCAGCGAAGAACGGGAACGCGATGGCGCCATGGGAAACTCCTTCACGGTATCATGAAATTGGACTGGCTGACCAGCCAGTAGGTGACAACAAAGGCTTCAAGATCGAGCACCACACATGGGATGTCATCGAGCAAAATCACCCCACTTATGGTTGGGTCAAGGATAGAGTCATGGACCAGCGGCGGCAGCGGCAGCACTGTCTGAGCCACGCTAACCAGATCATCGATCCGATCGACGACGATCCCAATCCACGCATGGTTATACATGATCAACAGCGCATAGCGGAAATCCAGGTCGCGTGGTGGCGGATCGCTCAGGGCGGCCAGGTCGCACAGCGGAATGCGTCCCCAGCGGGTATGCAGCGCCGTGGTTGGCGAGCCATACTCACGAACCTGCTCAATCCCGCGCACGCTCGTGGCTGGAATGGCGAAGCGCTGCGGGCCCAGCCAGACTGGATAGAACGCGTCCATCAGTAGGCTACCGCCAGCATCCCCAGTACCGCCTCAAGATTGAGCATGCTGGCCAGTCCCAGCGGTGACTGGATCAGGCCGCTGCTGAGATTTGAGCCACCACCAGGGGCGATCTTGATGCTGGCGAGGTTGAGCGGAAGCATATCGGCGACATAGTCAGCGACAAGCGCCAGATCAACGCCGTTGAAATGGGCCAGCAGGAAGCGGGTTCGCCGAGTGGGGGCCTCGACCTTGAAGCCAAGCAGCACCCGAATATCAAGCGCGGTCACCAGCGCGCCGCGCTGATTGATAATCCCAATAATTGCCGGGGGCGTGCTAGGGACCGGGGTGGGTGGGCGCCAGCGCTCGATGCCGCGAATCTGCTCGACCGGCAGCACAAACCATTCGGTACTAAGCTGAAACAGGATAAATTGCGCGGAAGAAGCCGACATGTCGGACACAAGTCACCTATGGTTTCTACTAACCTGTGTAAGAGATATAGCTGATTATGGTGCTGAGAATCGTGCCTAGCATAGCCCCAAGAGCGGGGACTGTCAAGCCAGCCAAAAGTCAAAAGACGAGGCACACTCTATTAAGGCTTCATCCGGCACCGTGAAGGACAGGCGTGATCGCGCTACCCGTTAAAGACGACGCTCCGTAAGGAGGCGTGAATGCCGCCGCATAAGCCAGCTTGAACGAAGCCGACGGGCCCGCCCACCATGAGCGACTCACGGTGGCCACCCTGGCCGGACGTGACCAGCGGCCGCGGGAGCCCGACGAGGCTGCCTTTGGGGCAAGTGCGGCCCAGCACTTGGTGCTGTACGCCTGTTCTTGGATGCTACAGTGCGGCTGACACGGCTAGATGTCCTACTATGTGATAAAAGTCACATCGGATACCTGGGCGGCATATGCTATTATGGAAAAGGCTCCTGGCCAGCACCGCTAGGGGCGGGAGATCCATTCGCCACAACCAGCGCAGCTTTTCAGCAAACCCAGCATCAAGTCAATATTTTGTAGATGGGGACAATGTGCCGATGAATGTACAACGCAGCGTGATCAAAGCGGTCATCTGGGGGATCAGTACAACCACCATCCTGGGCATTATGATTGCGGTCGGCTCACGGAACCTGGCCCATTTCGATGCAGCCCTCGTCGCCTACACATTTGCCACCCTTTTCGCCACCTTCGGGGTCACCTACCGCTACGTCATGTGGCTGCAGCGCCCGCCGACAACCATGTACTGGCGCCGGGGCTGGCAGGTGTTTTTTCGCCGGAGCCGGCTATTCGGCAACGCCGGACGGCTCGCCCAGCGAGTGACCGTCGATGTCGCCGGCAACCGCTTTATCTGGCGGCGCGGCAAGCTGCGCTGGATGGCCCACTGGTTCATTATGTGGGGCTGTATTATCGCCTTTGCGATCACGTTCCCGCTGGTGTTTGGCTGGCTGCACTTCGCCACCGTCCCTGGCAACTTCGAGTCCTACCGCGCCTACATATTTGGCTTCCCGCTCTTCGATTTCCCGGTCCACTCGGTCATCGCGTTTTTCCTGTTCCACGGCCTGGTCTGGTCGTCGTTTGCCGTGATCGTCGGCGTGATGCTGGCAATGTGGCGGCGCATGCGCGAGCACGGCGCGGCGGCCTTACAACAGTTTGTCGAGGACATTCTGCCGCTGGTGCTGCTCTTCGCCATCAGCGTGACCGGGGTGATGCTAACCGCCAGCTACACCTGGATGCGCGGCTACGCCTTTGACTTTATCGCCATCCTGCACGCGATCACGGTGATCTTCACGCTGCTGTATATGCCGTTCGGCAAGTTTTTTCATATCTTTCAGCGGCCCGCCCAGCTGGGGGCCAGCTTCTACAAGGACGCCGGCGCCACTGGCGAGCAGGCGATCTGCCGCCGCTGCGAGCAGCCCTACTCATCACGCATGCATATCGAGGACCTGATCACGGTCGAGCAGAAGCTGGGCTACCGCTACGAGGTTGATGGCCCGGTCGAACACTATCAGTGGATCTGCCCACCCTGCCGCCGGGCGATGTTTGTGCTGGCGCAGACCCGGCTCTGGCAGGGCCAGCATGGCGATCAGATGATCTCCGGCGATCCTGAGCTGCTGGAGCCGACGCGCTTTGGCAACCCGGTGGTCAGCGCCGGCCCGCTTGGCAGCGAGGACCGGGCCAATCTGCACTTTTAGCAGCTACTAGCGAGGAACACCAATGGCAACATTGCCCAAAGATGACAAAGCCATCATCGACCAGTTCGGCCCGCATCTGGCCTACTCCAGCGGCCAGCGACTGGAGACCGGCGCCGAGCCCGATAAGCTGGTCAACACCCACTGCTGCTTTTGCGGCCAGCAGTGCGGCATCAAGCTCAAGGTCAAAGACAACAGCGTGATCGGCTTCGAGCCGTGGTACGATTTCCCGTTCAACAAAGGTATGCTCTGCCCCAAGGGCGTCAAGCGCTACCT
>JACCRK010000001.1 GCA_013813565.1 Herpetosiphonaceae bacterium | reverse complement strand
GACCACAGCGGTGGCCAACGGCGACCTGTCCAAGAAGATCACCGTCGATGTGCGCGGCGAGATCCTAGAGCTGAAGAACACGATCAATACAATGGTCGACCAGCTCAACTCGTTCGCCTCGGAGGTGACGCGGGTGGCCCGCGAGGTGGGCACCGAGGGCAAGCTGGGCGGCCAGGCCCAGGTCCAGGGCGTTGGCGGGACCTGGCGCGATCTGACCGAGAACGTCAACTCGATGGCCGGCAACCTGACCGCCCAGGTGCGCGGCATCGCCCACGTGGTGACCGCAGTGGCCAACGGCGACCTCAAGCGCAAGCTGGCGCTGGAGGCCAAGGGCGAGATCGCCACGCTGGCCGACACGATCAACGAGATGATCAATACGCTAGCGACCTTCGCCGACCAGGTCACCACCGTGGCCCGCGAGGTCGGCATCGAGGGCAAGCTCGGCGGCCAGGCGCGGGTGCCGGGCGCCTCGGGGACCTGGCGCGACCTGACCGACAACGTCAACCAGCTGGCGGCCAACCTGACCACCCAGATCCGCACGATCGCTGAGATTGCGACCGCCGTGACCAAAGGCGACCTCAATCAGACCATTGCGGTGGACGTGCAGGGCGAGCTGGCCGACCTCAAAGACAACATCAACCAGATGATCATCAATCTGCGCGAGACGACCCAGAAAAACACCGAGCAGGACTGGCTCAAGACCAACCTGGCCAAGTTCACCCGCATGCTCCAGGGCCAGCGCGACCTCCAGACCGTCTCCAAGCAGATTCTGTCGGAGCTGGCGCCGCTGGTCCGCGCCCAGCATGGCGTGTTCTACCTGATGGACGCGATCAACAACGGCGACCCGGCGGCGCTGCGGCTGCTCAGCTCATACGCCTACCGCGAGCGCAAGCATCTGGCCAACAAATTTTTGCTCGGCGAAGGGCTGGTCGGCCAGGCGGCGCTGGAGAAAGAGCGGATTCTGCTGACCGAGGTGCCGCAGGACTATATCAAAATCAGCTCAGCGCTGGGCGAGGCCACCCCGCTGAACGTGGTGGTGCTGCCGGTGGTCTTCGAGGGCGACGTGACGGCGGTGATCGAGCTGGCCTCGTTCCATCGGTTCAGCGATATCCACCTGGCCTTTATGGACCAGCTCACCGAGAGCATCGGGATTGTGCTGAACACCATCGCCGCCGGCATGCGCACCGAGGAGCTGCTCAAGCAGTCGCAGTCGCTGGCCGAGGAGCTGCAGGGCCAGCAGCAGGAGCTGACCGAGACCAACCGCCGCCTGGAGCAGCAGGCCCGTTCGCTGCAGGCCTCGGAGGAGCTGCTCAAGCAGCAGCGCGAGCAGCTGCAGCAGACTAATGAGGAGCTGGAGGAAAAAGCCGAGCTGCTTTCGGCCCAGAACCGCGAGGTCGAGCGCAAGAACCGCGAGATCGACCAGGCCCGCCAGTCGCTGGAGGAGAAGGCCGAGCAGCTCTCGCTCACCTCGAAGTACAAAAACGAGTTTCTGGCCAATATGTCGCACGAGCTGCGCACGCCGCTCAACAGCCTGCTGATTCTGTCCAAGCTGCTGACCGAAAACAGCGATAAGAATCTGACCGAGAAGCAGGTCGAGTTCGCCTCGACAATCCACGCGGCCGGCTCGGATCTGCTCTCGCTGATCAATGACATCCTCGACCTGGCCAAGATCGAGTCGGGCACGATGGGCGTTGATGTGGGCGAGGTCTCGTTCAGCAATCTCACCAACTACGTTGAGCGCACCTTCCGCCAGGTGGCCCACGACCAGAGTCTGGACTTTAAGATTGAGGCGAGCGACGCCGTCCCCACCAGCATTGTGACCGACTCCAAACGCCTACAGCAGATTCTGCGCAATCTGCTGGCCAACGCCTTCAAGTTCACCGCCAACGGCGGGGTGGAGCTGCGGATCGACCTGGTCGACAGCGGCTGGAATACCGACAACAATAGCCTGAACCGGGCTGACTCGGTGCTGGCCTTCTCGGTCCACGACACCGGGATTGGGATTGCCCCGGAGAAGCAGCGGATTATCTTCGAGGCCTTCCAGCAGGCCGACGGCACCACCAGCCGCAAGTACGGCGGCACCGGGCTAGGCCTCTCGATTAGCCGCGAGATCGCCCGCCTGCTTGGCGGCGAGATTCGGCTGATCAGCGCCCCCGACAAGGGCAGCACTTTTATCCTGTACCTGCCACAGATCTATGACCCAAGCGGCAACCGCACGGGCAACGGCCAACCATCAACCGCGATCAACCTGCCCAGCCAATTTGTGGAAAAGCCGGTCGATGATGTCGAGCTGGCCCAGGGCCTGATCGCCGACGATCGCAACACGCTGGACGCCAGCGATCGGGTGATGCTGATCGTCGATGACGATGTCCGCTTCGCCAAGATCATGCTCGATCTGGCCCACGAACAGGGCTTCAAAGGCATTGTGGCCACCCAGGGCGACCACGGGCTGGCGCTGGCGCGCAAGTTCAAGCCCGACGCGATTACGCTGGATATTCAGCTGCCGATGATGGATGGCTGGACGGTGCTCGACCGGCTGAAACACGACCCGAGCACCCGCCACATTCCGGTCCATATCATCACCGTCTCCGAGGGGCGGCAGCGCGGCCTGCACCAGGGGGCGATCGCCTACCTGCAAAAGCCGGCCACCCGCGAGGCGCTCGACGAGGCGCTGACCCGCACCAAAGAGTTTATGGAGCGCGGAGTGCGGAACCTGCTGATCGTCGAGGACAACGCGGTCCAGCGCCAGAGCATTATCGAGCTGATCGGCGATGGCGGCGATGTGCGCACCACGGCGGTTGGCACCGGCGCCGAGGCCCTGGCGGCCCTGAAGACCGACCAGTTCGACTGCATGGTGCTCGATCTAGGTCTGCCGGATATGTCGGGCTTTGAGCTGATCGAGCATCTCAAGCAGGATCGGCGGCTGCTGGATCTGCCGATCATTGTCTACACCGCCAAGGATCTGTCGCCCAAGGAGGAGACCGAGCTGAAGCGCGTCGCCGAGACGATTATCGTCAAGGATGTCAGCTCGATGGAGCGGCTGCTGGCCGAGACGGCCCTGTTCCTGCATCGCGTCGAGGCCAACCTGCCGCAGCCTAAGCAGCGCATGCTGGAGCAGGTGCTCAAGACCGACCCGCTGCTGCTGGGCCAGAAAGTGTTGATTGTCGATGACGATGTGCGCAACATCTTCGCCCTCACCAGCGTGCTGGAGCGCCATCAGATGCAGGTGCTGTATGCCGAGAACGGGCGCGATGGCATCGAGCTGCTGCAGAGCAACCCCGACATCACCGTGGTGCTGATGGATATTATGATGCCGGGGATGGATGGCTACGAGACCATTCGCGAGATTCGCACGCTGGTGCAGTTCCGCACGCTGCCGATCATCGCCCTGACCGCCAAGGCCATGAAGGGCGACCGCGAGAAATGTATCGAGGCGGGCGCCTCGGACTACATCACCAAGCCAGTCGACACCGAGCAGCTGATGTCGCTGCTGCGGGTGTGGATGTACCGCTAAGGAATATATGCTACAGCAGGCCGCTGGGCCTGCTGTAGCCTGGATGCTGAGACCAATGACGCAACACGAGCGCGAAGACATTGAGCTAGATCTGTTGCTGGAGGGCATATCGCGCTACTACGGCTATGACTTTCGCCACTATGCCCCGGCGTCGCTCAAACGGCGCATCTGGGCGGCGATCAGGACCGAACAGCTCGCCAGCATCTCGGCCTTGCAGGAGCAGGTGCTGCACGACCCGGCCTGTATGGAGCGCCTGCTGCTCTCGCTGACCGTCAACGTGACGACGATGTTCCGCGACCCCGAGTTCTATCGGATTTTCCGTGAGAAAGTGGTGCCTCGGCTGCGCACCTATCCCTTTATCCGCATCTGGCACGCCGGCTGCTCAACCGGCGAGGAAGTCTACTCGATGGCGATTCTGCTGCACGAAGAGGGTCTCTACGACCGCTGCCGCATCTACGCCACCGATATCAACGAGCGGGTGCTGAGCAAGGCGCGCTCGGGGATTTTTGACCTGAGCACAATGCAGGAGTACACCCAGAACTACCTGCGGGCCGGCGGCACCCGCTCCTTCTCTGAATACTACACAGCAGCGTACGATCATGCGCTGTTTAATCCCCGGCTCAAAGAGCAAATCACCTTCTCGCAGCATAATCTAGCCACCGACGGCTCGTTCAACGAGTTCAACGTGGTCCTGTGTCGCAATGTGCTGATCTACTTCAATAAACAGCTGCAGGAGCGGGTCCACAACCTGATGTACGAAAGCCTGGGGATGTTTGGGGTGTTGGGGATTGGCCGCGCCGAGTCGATGCGCTTTACCTCGCACGAGCAGCACTATAAAGAGCTGCACCCTGGCGAGCGCCTGTATCAAAGGGTGGTGTGAGCATGGTTGAACTGATTGTGGTCGGCACATCGCTGGGCGGCCTGAACGCCCTGACGCACATCTTAAGCCAGCTTCCGGCCACGTTTAGCACGCCGCTGGCGGTGGTTCAGCATCGCCATCGCGACTCAGAGCATTTGCTGGTGAATCTGCTACAATCTAGCAGTCGACTGCCTGTTTTCGAAATTGAGGACAAGCTGCCGATTCAACCTGGCGCGATCTACCTGGCGCCTGCCGACTACCATGTGCTGGTCGAGCGCGACCATTTTGCCCTGTCGGTTGATGCGCAGGTCCTGCACGCCCGGCCCTCGATCGATGTGCTGTTTGATTCGGCGGCCGACAGCTATGGGCCGAGTCTGCTCGGTCTGATTCTGACCGGGGCCAGCCATGATGGCGCCCACGGACTGAAGGCCATCAAGGCGGCTGGCGGCCTCGCCCTGGTCCAGGACCCTGCCACGGCGGAGTGCGCGATCATGCCAGCTGCCGCGATTGCTGCAACCAGGGTTGATTACGTTGTACAGCTGACAGACATTGTGCCAAAGCTGCTTGAACTCTGTCACCCACAACTGAGGTAACATCATGACCATCGAACAATCGGTGCATATCCTGCTCGTTGACGACCGTATGGAAAATTTGCTGGCCCTGGAGGCGATTCTTGAGCCGCTGGGCCACCATCTCGTGCTGGCGCAGTCGGGCGCTCAGGCATTACGTGCCCTGTTGAAGCAGGATTTTGCGGTGATTTTGCTTGATGTTCAAATGCCCGATATGGACGGATTCGAGACCGCCAGGCTGATTCGCTCCCGTGACCGCTCCCAGCACACGCCGATTATCTTCCTGACCGCGCTGGATACCAGCGATACCAACGTCTCCAAGGGCTATCTGGTTGGCGCGGTTGATTTTATGTTCAAGCCATTTATGCCCGATGTGCTGCGCTTCAAAGTGGCGGTGTTCGTCGAGCTCTTCAAAAAAACTGCCGAGATCCAGCTCCACGCGGCCGGGCTGGAGGATCGGGTGCAGGCCCGCACCGCCGACCTGATGATCGCCAACGAGTCGCTGCGGGCCGAGATCTACGAGCGTGAGCGGGCCGAGCAGGCGCTGCGCTTTCTGGCCAACGCTACCGCCGCCCTTTCGGCATCGCTCGAGTATGATCACACGCTGCAGGTGATTACCCAGCTGGCGGTGCCCTATCTGGCCGATACATGTGTTGTGGATATTGTGGCCGATGAGCAGTCGCCGCGCCATTTTGTGGTGGCCCACGCCGATGGCGAGCGCGCGGAGGAGCTGCGCCAGCAGTTTACCAACTTTCACTTCGACTGGAACCGCCCGCACCCGGTGACCGCCGCCCTGCGCAGCGGCAAGACCCAGCTGGTCTCCAATATTGTCGAGCAGGGCGCCGAGCTGTTTGCCTCCACCACCGACCAGGCCGATCTGATCAAACAGTTCGGGTTTAAATCGGGAATCTGTCTGCCGCTGCTGATTCGCAACGATACGATTGGCACAATTGCGCTGCTGTACAGCGTCTCAGGGCGCACCTACACCGCCGCCGATCTGCCGCTGCTGGAGGAGTTTGGGCGGCGGGCCTCGCTGGCGATCGAGCAGGCCTATCTGTATCGCGAGGCCCAGCAGGCGCTGCGCGCCCGCGACCAGTTTCTCTCGATCGCCTCCCACGAGCTGCGCACCCCAATTACCGCCATCCTGGGCTATGCCCAGCTGGTCGAGCGGCGGCTGGAACGCTCCAACCAGCTTGAGCCGCGCAATCAGCAGGCGCTGCGCACGATGACCGACCAGGCCCAGCGGCTCGATCGGCTGATCCGCTCGCTCCTCGATCTGTCGCGGATTCAGACCGGCCAGTTCAGCCTCGATCTGGGATCGGTCGATCTGGAGGAGCTGGTGCGCCGCACCACCGAGACGACCCAGCCAACGCTGACCCGCCACGTTCTGAGCGTGGTCGCCAACAATGAGCCGGTCATGGTGCATGGCGATGAGATGCGGCTGGCCCAGGTGCTGCAAAACCTGATCCAAAATGCCATCAAGTACAGCCCCGAGGGCGGCGCGATCACCATCCGCCTGTCACACGATGACGATCTGGCCCACCTGACCGTGAGCGACCAGGGCGTGGGCATTCCGGCCGAGTCGATCCCGCAGCTGTTCAACCGCTTCTATCGGGCCAGCAATGTTGAGGGCTCGCCGATCTCGGGGATGGGGGTTGGGCTGTTCGTGGTTAAGGAGATCGTCATGCTGCATGGCGGGAGTGTTGACGTGGAAAGCATCGAGGGCCAGGGCAGCGATTTCACTATCCATCTGCCGCTCTACAACGATGACTCAGCCTTGCTGGAGCATAATGTCAAGAGTGAAATTTCAACCTTCGCCCAAGGAGTAGCCGAATGACCGAAATACGTAAGACGTTGCCTCACTGGGACATGAGCACGATCTATCCCAGTCTTGAGTCGCCCGAGTTTGCGGCCGCATTTAGCGGCGCCATCCAACGGATCGCCGCCCTGGAAGAACTGTTTGCGGCCCAGGATGTCAAGCAGCGGGCCAGCAACGGTGTCGATGCGCCGATTGTGCAGGCCTTCGAGCTGGTCACCGGTGAGTTCAACGCGGTGCTCGACGAGGTCCGCACGGTCAGCGCCTATATCTCCAGCTTTATCTCCACTAACTCGCGCCACACCCTGGCCCAGGCGCGGATGAGCGAGCTGCAGGGCCACACCATGCGCCTCTCGCAGCTCAGCACCCGCTGGACCGCCTGGATCGGCTCGCTCGATGTGCCCGCCCTGATCGCCCAGTCGCCGCTGGCTGCCGACCACGCCTTTGCCCTGGAGCAGGCCGGCATCCAGGCCAAACACCTGATGTCGCCCGCCGAGGAGGCCCTGGCGACCGAGCTGAGCCTGAGCAGCGGCACGGCCTGGTCCAAGCTCCACGGCAATCTCACCTCGCAGATCATGGTTTCGGTAGAGCTGAACGGCACCACCAGCTTCCTGCCGATGAGTGTGGTGCGCAATCTGGCCTACGACCCCGATCGTGAGGTTCGTCGGCGTGCCTACGAGGCTGAGCTGAGCGCCTGGCAGGCGGCCACCACCCCGCTGGCGGCGGCGCTCAACAGCATTAAAGGCGAGGTGAACACGCTCAGCCGCCAGCGTGGCTGGTCCTTGCCGCTGGCCGAGGCGCTGTTTAACAACAATATCGATCAGCAGACCCTCGACGCCATGATGACCGCCGCCCGTGAGTCCTTCGTCGATTTTCGGCGCTACCTGCGCGCCAAAGCGCACGCCCTGGGCCTGGAGTCGCTGGCCTGGTACGACCTGTTTGCCCCGGTCGGGCGGAGCACGGCGGTGTGGGACTACGATCAGGCGGCGGCGTTTATCGTGGCCCAGTTTGCGACGTACTCGACCAGACTCAGCGACTATGCGGCGCGCGCCTTTGCCGAAAACTGGATCGATGCCGAGCCGCGGGAGGGCAAGCGCGATGGCGCCTTCTGTATGGGCGTCCGCAAGGACGAGTCCCGCATCCTTTCCAACTACAAGCCGGCCTTTGGCGGCATGAGCACGCTGGCCCACGAGCTTGGCCACGGCTACCACAACTTTAATCTGGCCACCCGCACGCCGCTACAGCGCTCGACCCCGATGACCATGGCCGAGACCGCCAGCATTTTCTGTGAGACTATCATTCGCCAGGCCGCTCTGAACGATGCTGATCCACAGGAGCAAATTGCTATTCTGGATGCCTCGCTGCAGGGCGCATGTCAGGTGGTGGTGGATATTTTCAGCCGCTTTCTGTTTGAGCAGCGGGTGTTCGAGACCCGCCAGAAGCGCGAGCTTTCGATCGATGAGCTGAGCCGTTTTATGCTCGATGCCCAGCGTGAAACCTATGGCGATGGCCTGGACGCGACAGCGCTGCACCCGCTGATGTGGGCGGTCAAGGGGCACTACTACAGCGCTGGCCGCTCGTTTTATAACTATCCCTACATGTTCGGGCTGCTGTTTGGCCTGGGCCTGTACGCTCGCTATCAGCACGACACGGAGGCGTTTCGGGCCAGCTACGACGAGCTGCTCGCGGCTACCGGCATGGCCAACGCCGCCACGCTGGCCGGACGCTTTGGGATCGATATTCGCACGCCGGACTTCTGGCGCGCCAGCTTCGATATTATTCGCCAGGATATCGACCGCTTTGAGGCGCTGACCCGGCCGGCTGCCTAGGTCGATCACGAAGCCTTGCTGGAGCGGAGGATACTATCGGATAT
>JACCRK010000411.1 GCA_013813565.1 Herpetosiphonaceae bacterium | reverse complement strand
GTCCGGGCCGGTCTGGCTCCCATAGGTTGAGCGCCTGGACGAGGGCGGGCAGCAGCTCACGCAGGCGATAGAAGTAGGTCGCCCGGCTCATGTTGAGGCGATCGGCGTAGACAACGGCCACCGCCTCGGGATCGGAAAGCACCACATCCAGGATGCGCGAGTGGCTGGGCGAGAATGTATAGCCGCGCAGATATGCATACACGGCATTGAGGCCGCCGCGCTGCGTGATCCAGTCCTGCCAGGGCTTCTGCTGGATGAGACGGAGGGGATAGCGCGGAAAGCGCAGCAGGACTTTAACGTGCTCTTCGTCCCAGATTTCCGCTGTCGGTGATGGTTCTGGTGTGTTCATAGCCTGCCCGTGTTTCGCTGGTTAGTCCGGCCCCGTTGCCGCAGCGGGGAGCTGCGCCGCCGATCGTTCCGCCGGCGCGCCTTTGATAATAGCATACCGTCGCCAACTCAGGGTCAGGCTGAGCCACCAGCCGGTCCGCTTTGACGATAATTAAACTATGTTTGAGCTGTAATTCAGCCACAGCGGTCTATACTCACCACTAGCCATAATCTTCCTGGTCAGCCTGGAGCGATGGACGCAATGACGGCTGGCTGCCTGACGAGAATCGATTGCTACTAAAAGGAGGAACCGATCGCATTGACGGAGGAACCTGGATGATCGCACCCTCATCGCGCTACAGGCGCAAGCAACTGACCCTGGGACTGCTGGTGGGGCTAGCCCTGACCGTAGCGGCGTGCGCCGATCGGCCCACGGCATCAGTTGATCCCTCTGACCCCGGCGTCGTGGCCACCACGCTCGTGGCTACGCCGCCAACCACCACGCTCACGGCTGTGCCGGGGGGCAGCTACGTTCGGCTCAGAAACAAGACCAGCGGCACCTATCTGTATGAGGCTGAGGGCCAGGTAAAGTACGGATCGCCGGCCGCGACGGATACCCAGTCACACTGGATCATCGACGCGGCTGAGCGCCGCCAGCGGATTATCAATCGCGCCACTGGACACGCCATGGCGATCGATAATCAGCATGCGTACGTGCAGAGCATCGCGCTTGAGGATAGTTTGACCAGTAGCCAGTGGACAATCGAAGGGGCGGTCGGTGACGGGCCTGCGACTATCCGCAACGTCTGGCACAACTGGGAAGTGCTGCACATTGATGGGCGGCAGGGCTACGCCGAACACGGTTCGGTGGCGGCGACCAGCGATAGCGCCCAGTGGCTGATTGAAGCTATTGGCGCTGATGGCGCTGCACTGCCAACCGCGTCGGTGACTCCAGTGCCTACGCTGGAGCCACCGCCCACGCCAATTCCGGCGGGCATGCGGGGAGCCACGGTGCCGTGGATCGAATACGAGGCCGAGTATGCGGCGACCAACGGCACCATTATTGGTCCAGATCGCACATTCGGCACAATCCCGGCCGAGTCATCGGGCCGCCGGAGTGTCGCGCTTAAGGCGACCGGCGGCTATGTCGAGTTTACCAGCGCGCAGGCCGCCAACTCGCTGGTGGTGCGCTTTGTCATTCCGGACGCGCCCAAGGGCGGCGGCATCAGCGCGACGCTGAGCCTATATGTGGATGGCGAGTTCCGGCAAAAGCTAGCGCTGACCTCGAAGTACGCCTGGGTCTACGGCGGCGAAACCGCCTCGGCCAACAACCCGAGCGTGGGCGGCGCGCACAAATTCTTCGATGAGGCCCGCGCCCTGGTTGATCCGATCCCATCCGGCGCCACGGTCAGGCTGCAGAAGGATCGTGATGATAGCGCCGAGTATTACGTGGTTGACCTGATCGATCTGGAGCAGGTCGGACCGCAGCTGAGCCAGCCCGCCAATGTTCTTTCGATCACAGCTGACTGCGGGGCGACTGCGGACGACGGCAGTGACGACGGCCCGGCCATCCAGCGCTGCATCGACCGCGCCAGGGAGCATGACAAATGGGTCTGGATTCCAGCCGGCAGCTTCGATCTGCTGAGCGAAGGGCGCAGCCCGCTGGGCCTGGAAATCGCCGACGTGACGGTTCAGGGCGCCGGCATGTGGTATGCGACGCTGCGCGGGCCCTGGGCGCGCTTCCACTGCACCGGCAGCAACTGCCGCTTTGCCGATTTTGCCATTCTGGGCGCGTCGGTAACCCGCACCGACAGCAGCCCGGAAAACGCCTTCAACGGCGGCGGCGGGAGCGGCTCACGGCTCGAAAATATCTGGGTCGAGCACACCAAAGTTGGCTGGTGGGTCGGCGAGGGCAAGCAGAACGTCACCAGTGGGCTGATCGTCACCAGCAGCCGATTCCGCAATCTGTTTGCCGACGGAATAAATTTGTGCAACGGCACCAGCGACTCGGTGGTCGAGAACTCGCACTTCCGCGGCACCGGTGACGACGCGCTGGCCTCGTGGTCGCCAGCCGCCGAGGGGCCGGTCAATACCAACAACGTATTCCGCTTCAACACCGTGCAGCTGCCCTGGCGGGCCAACTGCTTCGCCATCTACGGCGGCGCTGGCAACACGATTGAAGACAATCTGTGCTACGACGTCATCACCTATCCCGGCATCCTGATCGCTCAGGAATTCAACTCGCACCCATTCGCCGGGGTCACCACAGTGCAGCGAAACTCGCTGATCCGCGCCGGCGGGCCGATGTGGAACCAGCAGCATGGCGCGCTGAAGATTGACACCGCGCAGGGGCCGATCAGCGGGCTGGTGGTCAGGGATATCACCATTGACCGCCCGACCTACGCCGGCATTCAGATCCAGGGGCCGGGCCAGCTGGCGGCGATGTTTGAGCGCATCGCCATTGCCAATCCGGGCACCAATGGCGTTCGGATTGGCCCAACTGTCCAGGGCGAAGCAACGTTTAGTGGCGTGACGGTGATCAATCCTGGCTCCGACAGCCTGCTCGATCAGGCGCGGCCCGACCTGTTCACCCTGACCAGAGGCGCTGGCAACGGCGGGTGGTAGGTGCCGGTGGCCCAGCTCGCTGCGCTTTGCGGCCGGCGGGCGCGAGCCACTGTTCTATCTCGAGGTGGGATTTCCTGGAAAGGACCATGCTATGGCGCGGCGGCGGGCGATTGGTCTGGTGACCAGCTTTATCTCAGGACGTTTTTTCGAGCAGGTTCTGCGCGGCATCCAGCAGATTGCGCGGCAACACCTGGTTGATGTCGTGGTTGTTCATGGCACGCCGGAACACGTTGCCCTGACCCAGGTTGGCCAGCAGCATGTCGATGGCTGGCTGGTGCTGACGTATACCGTCGGGGTGGAACTGCTGGCTGAGCAGGGCAAACCGATTGTCACCATCAGCGGGCGCCGCCCCGATCTGGCACTTGCGGCGGTGCTGCCCGACAACCGGGGTGGCGTAGAGCGGGCAATGGAACACCTGATTGAGCTGGGCCATACGTGCATCGCCTTTGTTGGCGATACGGAGATCGGTGATATTCATGAGCGCTATGTAGCCTATCAGTCCATGCTGAAACGCCACAGCCTCCAGTTTGACCCTGAGTGCGTGGTGATCACCGATAGCCCGCTGGCTGATCGGGGTGTGGCGGCCGCCGATCGGTTGCTGGCCAGTCGGCGCACCTGGACGGCAGTCGTCGCCGGCAACGATTGGACGGCGATTGGGCTGATGCGGGGATTGCAGACCCGCGGCTACCGCATCCCCGAGGATATCGCCGTGGTTGGCTTCGATGACATTCCCGAGGCCCAGATGACCAATCCGCCCCTCTCCACCGTTCACCAGCATAGCGAGGAGCTTGGCGCGACCGCAGCCCGGCTGCTGCTGGCCCAGATCACCGGTCAGCTGTCGATACCGGAAACCCTCTATGTGCCGACCACCTTTGTCTCCCGCACGTCGAGCTGGGGCAATCCCACCCGCCGACCCATCCAGTGGCGCGGCCAGGCTGCGGCAAACGATTCGCTGTGGGTGTCACGGCTGGCTGACGAGCTGGCCCGGGTGCTCCTGCCAGCCCTGCCTTTCCACCCGCCACCCGCGCCCGCGCAGGTCTGGCCCGAAGTCGATCGGCTGGTGCGCCTGCTGGCCAGGACCGTCGACGGTACCGCGCCGCCGATCGACTCGCGTGTCATCCAGGCCATCTTTGCCGCGCCGCCGCTGCTCAATGCGAACGCCGAGATTCTGGCCGAAATGCTGCGCGTGCTGGAGATCGCCGGGAGACTGCGCGGCGCTGACCAGCCTGATTCCGAGCCGGCCAACGTGCGTCTGGCCGACCTGCTCGATCAGCTGCTGATCGAGGCGATGCGCTCCTACCGCCGGCGCCAGAGCCGGTCGCAGCGCACTCTGCGTGAGGTGCTGCAAAGCCAGTACGATATCAGCCAGTATCTTTTGCAGCATGCCCCACAGCAGCTGGACTGGCTCAAAGAGACCCACCTGGATTTTGGCTGTCTGGGCTTATGGATGCCAGATCACGGCGGCGACGAGCCGCTGCTCAGCATCGCTGGCTGCTACCAGCGCATTGGCTCAGGCGCTCTACGGCCGGGATCGAGCTATGCTGCGGCGCAGTTTCCGCCGCTCGAACGTCTCTCGACCGAAGCGCCCCAGAGTGACATCACGACCTGGCTGATCCTGACCGTCCGGGCCGCCGATCACGACTGGGGTTTGCTAGCGGTGGCCGGGAGATTGATCTCGGATGATCCCTGGCTGGAGGACGCCACGGTCAATGTGCTGGAGATTTGCTGCAGTCTCCTGGGCATTATGCTCGAGCGTGAGGCCTTGCAGGAGTCGCTGCGCTATGCCGCCGCCGCCGAGCAGGCGCAGCTCGATCGCGTCCGTGATCGCGTCTGCCCGGCTATCGCGGTGGCAGACGGCGTGGTGCTGATTCTATTGGTCGGGCCGCTTGATGAGGCTACGCCGCACATTGTGCTTGAAGCGCTCCACGCGACCGGATCATGGGCCGCCCTGGTTCTGCTCGATGTAGGTCGCCTTTCAAGCGGCACTTCCGGCGCTGGGCTGGCCGCTATTATTCGCCTAATCGTCCGGCTTGGCTCAGATGTGACCTTGCTGGGCGCATCGACGCTGCTGGTGAACGATCTGCATGAACGCGGCCTGGCCGTCAATGCCCACCCTGACCTCGCCACCGCCCTGTCCAATCTCATAACTGCCACGCCGAAGCCGGCGTGAGGCGCAGCACTATCTCCACGCCCCAGTTTTAGGAGTCCAACATCATGCCAGATTCATATCGCCACCTTGCCGCCGTCCATTCGTATTCCGCAGATCAGCACGCGCTGATCCTCGACTGTGGTGGGCCGCGCCTTGCCATCAGCGCGCTTACCGACCGAATTATTCGCGTTCGGCTGGCGCCCGACGGCGTATTTGCCCCCCGCCGCCCCTGGGCGGTAGCGCCGCCCGACAGTGACTTTCCCGGTACGACCACAGAGCTGACCACCACCGACAGCGCGCTTAGCCTGCGCACAGCGACGCTTTCGCTCCAGATCGCCCGAGCGACCGGACAGTTGACTTTGTATGATCCGGCCAACCGCCCGTTTTGCGCTGATGCAAGCGGGCTGGAATGGAGCAGCGCCGCCGATCGCTCGCCCGTCCGCTGTGCCAAACGCATCGAGGATGGCGAGCATTTTTATGGCTTTGGTGAGCGCACCGGGCTGCTTGACCAGCGCGGGCAACGCCTGGTGAACTGGACCACCGATCAGTATCGCTACGGTCCTGGCACCGATCCGCTGTACATTGCCATTCCAACCTTGCTGGCAGTCCGTCCCGGGCTGGCATATGGCGTCTTCTTCAACAATACCTGGCGCAGCGCCTTCGACATGGGCGCCAGCGCCCCGGACATTTGGACGATGGAGGCCGCTGGCGGCGAGCTGGACTACTATATTGTCTATGGGCCGACCCCGGCCGAGGTGCTCCAGGGTTTTGGCGCCCTGCTTGGCACGACGCCCCTGCCGCCACGCTGGGCGCTCGGCTACCATCAGAGCCGCTGGAGCTACACGACCGAGAGCCAGGTTCGTGCGCTGGCGACCGAGTTCCGGCGACGCGAACTGCCCTGCGATGCCATCCACTTCGATATCGACTATATGGATGGCTATCGCGATTTCACCTGGCACCCGCAGCGTTTCCCCAACCCGGCAGCGCTGCTCGCCGAGCTGCGCGAGCTTGGCATCAAGGCAGTTATGATCGTCGACCCAGGCGTCAAGATCGACCCTGACTACGCGGTGTACCGCGAAGGTATGGAGCTGGGGATGTTTATCCGCGGCTCCGACGGCAGCATCTTCCACGGCTTTGTCTGGCCCGATGATGCAGTGTTTCCCGATTTTACCCGGCCTGAGGTGCGTCGCTGGTGGGGTGAGATGCAGCGCCAGCTGGTTGATATGGGTGCAAACGGCATCTGGAACGATATGAACGAGCCGACGGTGTTTACGCTGCCCTTCAGCCAGGGCGGCGGCCTGCCCCAGCCGATTGAGCTGGCGGCAATTCAGGGCCCTGCCGAGCAGCGCACGACTCACGCTGAGGTGCACAACGTGTATGGCTCGGGAATGGCTCAGGCGAGCTACGAAGGGCTGCTCCAGTCCACCACCGTGCGGCCATTTGTGCTGACCCGCTCGGGCTACGCCGGCATCCAGCGCTGGAGCGCGTGCTGGATGGGCGACAACACGTCACGCTGGGAGCATCTGGAGATGGCGATGCCGCAACTGCTGAACATGGCATTGTCAGGTGTACCCTTCGTGGGCACCGATATCGGTGGCTTTTTCGATAACGCCGACGGCGAGCTGTTCGCCCGCTGGATGCAGTTCGGGGCGTTGATGCCATTCTGTCGCGGCCACTCCCATACCGAGACCAACTCCCATGAGCCGTGGTCATTTGGCCCGCGCGTTGAGGCAATCTGCCGCGAGTACCTCCAGCTGCGCTACCGGCTGCTGCCATACCTCTATACATTGTTCTGGGAGTCATCGCTCCAGGGTGGTGCGATCCTGCGGCCCCTGTTCTATGAGTTTCCCGACGATCCAGCGACCTACCACATCCACGACCAGGTGCTGCTTGGACGATCGCTGCTGGCGGCCCCGGTCTACCGGCCTGGCAAGGAGCACCGACAGGTCTATCTGCCGGCCGGCGAGTGGTACGATTGGTGGACCGAGGAGGTCATCCTCGGTCCTAGCCATCGAATCGCCGAGGCGCCGCTGGAGCGAATGCCACTCTATGTGCGCGCCGGGGCGATCATCCCCAGCGCGCCGGATCAGCTCCATACCGACGAGCGACCCCTCGATCTGCTGACGCTGGATTGTTATCCGGGGAGCGGGGAGTTCACTCTGTATGAGGATGACGGAGCCAGCTTCGACTATCAGCAGGGGCAGTTCTGCACCACGACCTACTACATCCGCCAGATCGACGGCGCACTCCACATTGAGGGTGGCGCACGCACAGGAGCGTATCGCCCGCTCTCACGACGTCTGCTCCTGAGGATCCACGGCGTGGAAACGCGGACGAATGATCGGAGCCCTGAGGCTGACTATGACGCTGATCGACACATCCTCAGCCTCGCCAGGGAGGACGATGGTGCAGCGTTCAATCTGGTGATCTAGCTTGCTACCCGATCACGGATCTGCTTCAGCTGCGAGTATGGCGTGATGCGCTGGATACGCTCTATGCGATGGCCCGATTCAATCAGGCTCACAATCGCAGGCCATAACAATAAAGTTGTATCCTATGACCGTCATGTCGACCGGAAAACCGCCGAGCAACTCCATCTTAAGACCATGAGATCATATGTCATCGTCCGTTGGATAGATGCAGACAATAATCGGCCTACACCGGTGTCACGCTAGTCTCAGCTCGTCAGCATCGTCCTGGTCGCGCCAACTGTGCTGCGGCTCGTAGCCGAGCATGCGTCTAGCCTTGGTGATCGAGAGGAGCGTCTCGTTTGGCCCAATCTCGGCAGCGAGCGGGACGGTTGGGAACTGCTCGGCCATCAGCTCGGCGTTCGGGCGGCGCATCACGCTGTCGGCATTGGCGATGATAAAGACCTCAGCGCCCGTGATCGGCGCCTCCAACGACTTGCGGATCGCCTGGGCCGCATCGCGCGCGTCGATATAGGCCCACAGGTTCCACTTGCGGCGGCGCGGATCATCCTGGAAATCGGCGAAGCCCGCGTAGTCGGTCGGCTCCATGATATTGGAGAAGCGCAGCCCGATGATTTTGAGCGTCGGGTCCCAGCGGCAGAATTGGCGTGCCATCTCCTCGCCCAGCAGCTTGGAAAGCGAATACGCGCTTTCGGGCCGCCCAGGATAGTCCTCGTCAAGCGGCGCGTAGGGCGGCGGCGAATCGAACGGCAGCCCGAGGACGGTCTCGCTCGACGCCCAGACGACATGCTTGATTCCCAGCCGCCGGGCGGCTTCGAAGATGTGATAGGTGCTGAGGATGTTGTTCTGAAACGTCAGGGCGTTGGGATACAGGCCGGGCGCCGGGATCGCCGCCAGATGGACGACGGCATCGACGCCGTGAATGCGATCGTCAATCGCCGATAAGGCCTCGATCGTTTGGCCAAAGTCGGTCAGATCAACGGCGACGAACGGGCAGCGGTGTTCAGCCGGCGGCGTGCGATCGGCGTTTGCGACTGCATAGCCATGGTCCAGCAAGTCAGCAATGCAGGCCCGACCGGCTTTGCCGCTGCCGCCCGTCACAAGCACTCGAGTCATAGAGTCCCTTCCTTTCAACCGATGGTCATTTGCCTCAATTATAGGCGTTAGCAAAATTGATTATTTGGGTGTGTTTAATCAGGAATTCCACGCTATGCCAAGACCTGGTGGCTCTACGCCACTTTTGGCGATGGTAGCTTTTACGGGTTACGCAGCCATTTGTGCTGGATGGCGAAGGTAGTATCAACCTGGGCAGAAAATCCGGGATGACTCATGTAGTATCAAGGGGCCTCCTGTCCCAACGATAGCAACCGGCGCCCGCAGCACGAATGAGATCAGTCCGTGCCGAGCCTGACGGGCGGATGAGACGGCGGAATTTGCGGCTTCGCCCGCAAGCAAGCGGCGGCCCATGAATCGTAATCGTCGGCCTCTCATTCCGGCGACTGCGGTGCCAATATAGCGCGCTTCTGCTACATTTTTGGCTTGCGCACAATCATATTTGAGATAAAGCCTACATTGCGCCAGAAGTCTTTCATGTAATCCACAAGGGCATTTGTGCGCGGCAGCGGCGTCTTGCTGTGCAGGCTGCGGGCCAGCAGCAGCAGATAATCGCGGCCCTTGTAGCCATTCTCCAAGTTATTCAGCCAGCGGTCTGGGATAGCGCGAAGCCCATTCCAGGCGCCAGCGATATTACCATTGATGGCGGCCATTGTATCGGTATCCCAGCCCGCATTGGCGCAGAAAATCACGCTCTGCTCGAAGTCCGCCGCGGATTTGATGAAGCCATAGACGCTCGTCTGAATAATGTCCTCGATCGGACTCCCGAACACCTTGCTCTGGCTCAAAAGCCTGGGCAAGGCGACGTCATCCTTAAGCTCCAGAAGGGCCTCGAGCTGCACGATCTGGTCGGCCATGGCG
>JACCRK010000401.1 GCA_013813565.1 Herpetosiphonaceae bacterium | reverse complement strand
GGTGTGTTAGTGTTTGATAAGAAACCATGGAGCGATGGAGTTCTGTGCGGTATACCGAAAAGGGAGAGTTGGTTCGAAACGCGAAGCTTGGCGGGTAACGGGCGTTGCTGCGGACCAGCTTCGGATATAGATCGAGCGGCGGATAGAGAGGTTGTGGTGTAATTGCCACAACCTCTCTATCCGCCGCTCGTCGCGACTGCCAGGGCAGTCCTGAACATGGTGGGCTGGGAGGGAGTCGAACCCTCAACCGGCTGATTAAGAGTCAGATGCTCTGCCATTGAGCTACCAGCCCGTAGAGGTTGGCATTATAGGACGATTTCGCCGACCTGTCAATCTAATTTCTGGCGGGATATTAATGGTGGCGATGCTTGTTGTCATCTTGACACTAGATGCGATTGTGTTAGAATGACACTAGTTCCGGGACGAACGTCCCGGTCTTTTTTAATCTATTCAGAGTGTCACTAGGACACTATTTGCTTTACGCCAACGGAGGAACAGCATGATCGCACTTGAGGAAATTGGCATCGCCCGTGCCGAGGCGCAGGATTACGCTGGAATGAGCCTGGAGGAACTGAACGAGCGGATCAGCGCCGCCCGCGCCAAGCTGGGCCAGCGCCTGCTGATTCTGGGCCACCACTACCAGCGCGATGATGTGATCCGCCACGCCGATCTGAGCGGGGACTCGTATGGCTTGTCGGTGGATGCGCAGCGCACCGAGGCCGAGTTTATCGTGTTCTGCGGCGTGCACTTTATGGCCGAAAGCGCCGATATCCTTGGCCGCGATGACCAGGCCGTGATCCTGCCCGACCTTACCGCTGGCTGCTCAATGGCCGATATGGCCGACATCGAGCAGCTGGAGGAGGTCTGGGAGGAGCTGGAGGAGATCCTGGGCGACGCTGCGGCCGAGGTCATGCCGATCACCTATGTCAACTCGACGGCGGCGGTCAAGGCGTTTGTTGGTGAGCGCGGCGGCGCCTGCTGTACCTCATCGAACGCCGAGAAGGTGGTGCGCTGGGCCAAGGCGGCCCGGCCAAAGATGCTCTTCCTGCCCGACCAGCATCTGGGCCGCTATATCTCGCACGCCAAGCTGAATATTCCACTGGATAAAATGCTGGTCTGGAATCCGAACAAGCGCTATGGCGGCCACACGCCCGAGGCTATTCGCGACGCCGAGGTGCTGCTGTGGGCCGGCCACTGCTCGGTTCACGCTCAGTTCCGCCCGGCCTATGTCAAGGCCTGGCGCGAAAAACACCCGGATATCAACGTGATCGTCCACCCCGAGTGTCCGCTGGGCGTGATCAACGAGTCCGACTATGTTGGCTCGACGGCCTATATCATCAACACGATCAAAAATGCGCCCGCTGGGACAAAGTGGGCGGTTGGCACCGAGATCAATCTGGTCAATCGATTGCAGTCGGACAACCCCGACAAGCTGGTGGTGTCGGTCTCGCCGTTCGCCTGTCTGTGCTCAACGATGTACCGCATCGACCCCGAGGAGCTGTGCTGGGTGGTCGAGAATCTGGTCGAGGATCGGGTGGTCAATCAGATCAGCGTGCCGGCCAAGGTGAAGCGCGGGGCGCGCCTGGCGCTCCAGCGCATGCTCGATATTGCGGCCTGACATCAACCTTAATCTTCCGGCTGAAAGGAGCTCAACGTTCGCGTTGGGCTCCTTTTGATATGTGCTGCGGGCTTGGCGCTGATTTCAGGCAGTGGAACAAAACGCTAGCCGGTGGCGTTCTGCATATAGAACCGAATGTACAGATTTTTATGGAGGACACAATGAATACACGGATCACATTTATGGGCTGGGCGATCGCCCTGGTGGCGGTCGTTGCGCTCGGGGTTGCCCTGGTCATGCCACGGGCAAGCGCCGCCCAGAACCCGACCACCGACAGCCGCAAGCGTATCACCGTCGTTGGCCACGGCGAGATCAAAATCACCCCCGACGTGGCGCAGGTCACCATCGGCGTCCAGAGCGAGGGCCAAGATGCCGCCACGGCGCTGGCCGACAACAACGCCAAAATGCAAGCCCTGATCGACGCGATCAAAAATGCCGGCATTGCCGAGACAGATATCCAGACCGTCGGCTTTTCGATCTACCCGACCTACAACTACGACTCGCCTTCCCCGCAGATCACCGGCTATCAGGTGAGCAACGCGGTCAACGTGAAGGTGGCGATCGCCGGGGCTGGCGATCTCCTGGATAAAGTGGTGGCGGTGGGCGCCAACAACGTGGCCAACATCGCCTTCGAGGTCTCCAACCCCGCGCAGGCGCTGGCCGAGGCCCGCCAGGCGGCGATGAACGATGCCAAGCTCCGCGCCGACCAGTTCGCCGGAGCAAGCAACGCCACGGTTGGCCAGGTGCTGGTGATCAGCGAGCTGGTCAGCCAGGCCCCGGTCTTCCCGGTGATGGAGCGCGCCGCTGATATGGGCGCTGCCGGCAACGCCGTGCCAATTCAGCCCGGCCAGCAGATCCAGGCCATCGATATTCAGGTGACCTTCGAGCTGAACTAGGCCGCTCAGCCGAACTTCATCCACGAAGCGCACGAAGAGAGAGTCAGATATACCAAAATCCCCCGCCAGACCACAAGATCTGGCGGGGGATTTTGAGCATTGGAGTGGGCAAAAACCCACCAGCTACCAGCTACTGGCTACTGGCTACTAAACCTCCAGCGGCGTAGCGGCGCCAAACTGCACCACCAGCTCGCCATTGCGGAACATCGCCTTGACGGCCGGGCGGTCGGCCAGCAGCGAGGGCAGGATCATCTCGCGGCGGAAGTTGCCGATCTCGATGAACAGCTGATCGCCCCGCTTGGTCATATTGACCTTGTTGACCTCGACGTGGGGCAGCGGCAGCCGCAGCTCGTACTGTTCGCCGATCTTGTTGAT